>NZ_JAVFVX010000021.1:51806-90935 GCF_033441795.1 Streptomyces sp. ADMS
GCCCGTACCGGCCCGTACCGGCCCGTACCGGCCCGTACCGGCCCGTACCGGCCCGGTCGGCGCGCAACTGCCGGTTCCCCTCGCGCGGATCGACCCGCTGGGGCAGATCGCCGTCGGCCGCCGCGTCCAGTACGCGCGACGTCTTCGCCGCCGGGGTCACCAGGGCGTCAAGGGGAGTCAAGGAGCCCGTTCACCTCGCTGGCGCGGGAGGCCCGGTGGCCCGGGCCGGGGGTTCGTGCAAAGCCGCTCGTCGAGCCGGCCGTGCCGGACCGGTTCCCGTCGTACGCGCTGCGCCTCGGAGCTGCAGTGCAGATGCGGTGCATGATCCGGTGAACGCGGAGCTCGGTTCGGTCACCGGGCCACAACCGGTTTCCGGCACCTTCGCGAGGGTGCCGTCTCGGGCCGCCGTCATCGCTGCGAGCAGCGGGAGTAGATCGGACGCCCGGATCTGCCCGCCTTTGTCGTTCTTTGAGAACTTGCGTAGCACTGTTCCCACTCGCGGTGGCCCACTTCGGTAACTCGGTGCTTATAAGCGTGGCCAGTCTGTCACTCTGTCCGCGTCCGCTGAGGTTTATTCGTACGAACCGCTCGGGGAGCTGCCCATGGGGGCCATTCCGACGCAACGGGAGACCGCGGCCCGAGCGCCCTCCCGCGCGTCCGGCGCGCCCGCGCACCGGGGCGCGGACCAGCGCGCGGTCGCACACGCCACGCTCGGTGGCGGCCCCCTCGCGCCCGGCGCCGCCCGGGGCCTCGTACGCGCCGCACTCGCCGAATGGGTCCAACTCGGTCTGCCCGGTGCCGAATCGCTGTCCCACCGGCTCACCGACGACGCCATGGCGGTCGTCAGTGAACTCGTCACCAACGCCGTCGTCCACGCGGGGACGGACGTGGAGCTGGCGTGCCGCCTGGAGACGCAGGGAGAGCCGCAGGAGGGGGAGGGCGAGGAAGGGGAGGAAGAGGAAGGGGAGGGGGGATTCGGCGTCGCGGTCGTCGTCGAGGTGTCCGACCACCATCCCTCCCGCGGGCCCCGCGACGGCGGTGCTGAACTCCCGTACGACATACCGGAGTACGGGCGTGGCCTCCGTCTCGTCTCCGTACTCTCCGAAGCCTGGGGGGTCACCTACCGCACCGGTACCAAGACCGTCTGGGCGCGGCTCCCCGCCGGGGGCACCACGGCCGACGACGACATCGAGGCGTACGCCGGCACATACGCCCTCGGGCACGGGTTACGGGTCGCCGAGATCCTTGCCCCCGAGCCGCGGCGCGGCGCACGCGACCAGGAGTGGCTCGATCACGGCGCCCTCTCCTTCCTCGCCGAGGCCTCCGACCTGCTAGCCGGGCAGCTCGACGAGGACCTCGTCGCCGCGCTCACCGGACAGCTCCTCGTGCCGCGCCTCGCCGACTGGTGCGCGGTGTGGCTGGAGGACGAGTCCATGGGGCGCGGGAGCTGGGGCGACGGAGGCGGGGGCGGCGGGAGCAGCGGGCCCGGGCCGCGGCTCGCCCGGGTCTGGCACGGCAGCGAGGAACGCGTCGAGGAGCTGCGGCGCGCCCTGGAAGAGGACCCGCCGTGCCCGCCCGACACCACCAGAACAGGGCCGGTCACCGTGCCCTGGCCCGGTGCGGCGCTCGGCGGGCGCGGTGAGACCGGCTCCGCGCTCGCCTACCGGCTGGTCGCGGGCGGCCGGCCGCTCGGCACGCTGGTCATCGGGCGGGCCGGGATGATCCGCTTCCCCGACGAGGTCACCGGCCTGGTCGAGGATCTCAGCCGCCGTGTCGCGCTCGCCATCGGCGCCGCCCGCCAGTACGCCCGCCAGGCCACCATCAGCCGCATCCTCCAGCGCGGGCTGCTGCCCGGCGCCGTCGCCGAGATACCCGGCGTCAGCAGCGCCCTCGTCTACGAACCCTGCGACAAGGGCGGGCCCAGCGGTGACTTCTACGACCTGTTCCCGGCCGGCGACGGCCGCTGGTGCTTCGCCGTCGGCGATGTCCAGGGCAAGGGGCCGGAGGCCGCCGTGGTGATCGGCCTGGCCCGGCCCTGGCTGCGGCTGCTCGCCCGTGAGGGCTACCGCGTCGCCGACGTCCTCGACCGCCTCAACCAGCTCCTCCTCGACGATGCCACGGAGACGGCGGACGCGGCGGCCCGCGCGCTGGTCGCGGCGGACGGGCGTCCCGCGGTCCCGGCGGTCCCGGCGGTCCCGGCGGGTTCGGTCGTCTCGGCCGTCCCGGGCGTCCTGGCCGCGGTACGGCCGGGTGAGGGGCCGCAGACCCGCTTCCTCTCGCTCCTCTACGGTGAACTCGCGCCGTTCGACGGAGGTGTGCGCTGTACCCTCGCCTCGGCCGGGCACCCACTGCCGCTGGTGCTCAGGGCGGGCGGTGAGGTCGGTACGGTCGCCCAACCGCAGACGCTGCTCGGGGTCGTCGAGGACGAGACGTACACGAGCGAGAGCTTCGAGCTGCGGCCCGGCGACACCCTGCTGTGCGTCACCGACGGGGTGACCGAGCGGCGCTGCGGGCCCCGCCAGTTCGACGACGGCGACGGGCTGGCGAGCGCCCTCGCCGGCTGCGCCGGGCTGAACGCCCAGCTGATCGCCGAACGCATCCGGCGGCTCGTGCACGAGTTCGGGGAGAAGCCGCCGGAGGACGATCTGGCGCTGCTGGTGCTGCAGACCGAGTGATCCGAATGACCCGAATGGCAGGACGATGGCGCCGGCCCGGGACGTCGGACGGGCTGTCCCGGCGGTACTGGACAATGGGAGACATGCCCTCCGCACTTCCCGACGGTGATCCCGTCCCCGACGACGGCACTCTGCCCGCCTCCGCGCTCGCCGGGGCCGCGGACCGTCCCCTCGGGTTCTACCTCCACGTCCCGTACTGCGCGACCCGCTGCGGCTACTGCGACTTCAACACCTACACGGCGACCGAACTGCGCGGCACGGGCGGTGTGCTGGCCTCCCGCGACAACTACGCGGACACCTTGTCCGACGAGGTCCGGCTGGCGCGGAAGGTGCTGGGCGACGACCCGCGTCCGGTCCGCACGGTGTTCGTCGGCGGCGGCACGCCCACGCTGCTCGCCGCCGGGGATCTCGTACGGATGCTGGGGGCGATCCGCGACGAGTTCGGCCTCGCGGCCGATGCGGAGGTGACGACGGAGGCGAATCCGGAGTCGGTGGACGAGCGATATCTGGCCACTCTGCGTGAGGGCGGCTTCAACCGGATCTCGTTCGGGATGCAGAGCGCGAAACAGCATGTGCTGAAGGTGCTGGACCGTACGCACACGCCGGGGCGTCCTGAGGCGTGTGTCGCGGAGGCGCGGGCCGTGGGGTTCGAACACGTGAACCTCGACCTGATCTACGGCACCCCGGGTGAGTCCGACGACGACTGGCGGGCCTCGCTGGAGGCGGTGCTGGGGGCGGACCCGGATCACGTCAGCGCGTATGCCCTGATCGTGGAGGAGGGCACGCAGCTGGCCAGGCGTATTCGCCGGGGCGAGGTTCCGATGACCGACGACGACGTGCACGCGGACCGGTATCTGATCGCGGACGAGGTACTGGGGGCGGCCGGCTACGAGTGGTACGAGGTGTCGAACTGGGCCACGTCGGTGGCTGCCCGGTGCCTCCACAACGAGCTGTACTGGCGGGGCGCCGACTGGTGGGGCGCCGGGCCCGGGGCGCACAGCCATGTGGGGGGCGTGCGGTGGTGGAACGTGAAGCATCCGGGGGCGTACGCGGGAGCGCTGGCGGCGGGGCGGTCGCCGGGGGCGGGGCGCGAGGTGCTGTCGGAGGAGGACCGGCGGGTGGAGCGGGTTCTGCTGGAGCTGCGGCTGCGGGAGGGGGTGCCGTTGTCGCTGCTGAGGGATGCCGGGCTGGCGGCTGCGAGGCGGGCGTTGGGGGAGGGGCTGCTGGAGGCGGAGCCCTATGGGGAGGGGCGGGCGGTGCTGACGTTGCGGGGGCGGTTGCTGGCGGATGCGGTGGTGCGGGATCTGGTGGACTGAGGGGGCGGATCTTCGCGGTTTCCCGCCCTCGCCGCCCCTGACCGTCCCACCCCTGGGGGCCGTGCCCCCAGACCCCCGCTGTCGGCCTGAACGGCCTCGTCCTCAGACGCCGGACGGGCTGGATGGCGCCGTCACGAAGTCGATCAGTTCCTCCACGCGGCCCAGCAGCTCCGGCTCCAGGTCCCTGTACGAACCCACCCTCGCCAGAATCGCCCGCCACACCGCTCCCGTGTTCTCCGGCCACCCCAGCTCCCTGCACACCCCCGTTTTCCAGTCCTGCCCGTGCGGGATCCGGGGCCACCCCGGGATTCCCAGTGAGGCCGGTTTCACCGCCTCCCACACGTCGATGTAGGGATGCCCGACCACCAGCGCGTGTTCGCTCGTCACCGACCGCGCGATCCGGAACTCCTTCGTGCCGGGCACCAGGTGGTCCACCAGGATGCCCAGGCGGGCGTCCGGGCCAGGGGCGAACTCGGTCACGATCGCGGGGAGGTCGTCGATGCCCTCCAGGTACTCGACGACCACGCCCTCGACCCGCAGGTCGTCTCCCCAGACCTTCTCGACCAGTTCGGCGTCGTGACGGCCCTCGACATAGATCCGCCCCGCCCGGGCCACCCGTGCCCGGGCACCGGGAACCGCCACGGAACCGGAAGCGGTACGGGACGGACGTACCGGAGACGCCGTCGGTGACGGTGACCGGGTGGGGCGTACCAGGGTCACCGCCTTGCCCTCCAGCAGGAAGCCGCCCGGCTCCAGCGGGAACACGCGGTGTTTGCCGAAGCGGTCCTCCAGGGTCACCGTGCCCGCCTCGCAGCGGATCACCGCACCGCAGAAGCCCGTACCCGCCTCCTCGACCACCAGGCCCGGGTCCGCGGGGACCTGCGGTACCGGCTTGGGCTTCTTCCACGGCGGGGTCAGGTCCGGAGAGTACTGGCGCATTCGGATGACGATAGGAGAACCCCCGTGCCGTCAGTCCACCGGCCGCCGCGACACGCCGAAACGCGTTGCCAGGGCGTCCCGTTGGGCCCGTACGAACGCCGCGTCCACCACCGCTCCGTGACCGGGTACGTACAGCGCGTCCTCGCCGCCCAGGGCGAGGAGACGGTCCAGGGCCGCCGGCCACTGCGACGGTACGGCGTCGGGGCCCGCCTGGGGTTCGCCCGACTCCTCGACCAGGTCGCCGCAGAAGACGACGGTCGGGTCGCCGGGTACTACGGCCACGAGGTCGCCGCGGGTGTGGCCGGGGCCGATGTCCGCCAGGAGTACCTCCTGGCCCTCGGCCAGGCCGACGGTGCGGGTGCCCCGCACGGCCTCGCGCGGAACGACCAGGGTGTCCGCCGCCTCCGCCGCCGCCCGTATGTCCAGACCGTTGCGTACCGCGTCCGCACGCAACGCCGCGCGCCCCACTTCCCCGAACGCGTTCCCCACGCCCCCGGCCGCCAGCACATGCGCACCCGCGAACGCCGCCGCCCCGAAAACATGATCGAAGTGGGGATGGGTGAGTGCGAGAAAGTCCACACGGCGGCCGGCGAGCACCTGGGCCTCCAGGCGCAGCCTCGCGCCCTCCGCGAGACTCGATCCCGCGTCGATCAGCAGCGCGCCGCCCGCCCCGGCGACCAGCCCCACCGTGCAGTCCCAGACCGGCAGCCGGCGCCTGCCCACCCCGGCCGCCAGGCGCTCCCAGCCCAGGTCGTCCCACCCGGGCTCTTCCCAAGTCACCTTCATACGGCGACGCTAGCCGGAGAGGGCGGAAGGCGGGCCGGAGAGGGCGGAAGGCGGGCCGGAGAGGGCTGCCGCGGACACGACATCGCAGGACAGGTCGGTACACGTCAGGAGGCCGGTGCAGGCCGCCCTTGCCGGGGGTGTACCCGACAGCCGTACACTGGGCCGGGGAACTCTGGCACTCGCACACGAAGAGTGCCAGGGAAGGTCAATGAAGAGCCGAAAGCCATGTAGACCGGTGCGGGAGACCGGGTACCGGGTAGGCACTCAGGGGACGACAGCAGCTGGAGGTGCGCGCGATGCTCAGTGAACGCAGGCTCGAAGTGCTGCGCGCCATCGTCCAGGACTATGTCGGCACCGAGGAGCCGGTCGGGTCCAAGGCGCTCACCGAGCGGCACAACCTCGGGGTCTCGCCGGCGACCGTCCGCAACGACATGGCGGCGCTGGAGGACGAGGGCTTCATCGCCCAGCCGCACACCAGCGCCGGGCGCATCCCGACCGAAAAGGGCTACCGGCTCTTCGTCGACAAGCTCGCCGGTGTCAAGCCGATGACGGCGCCCGAGCGGCGTGCCATCCAGAACTTCCTGGACGGTGCCGTCGATCTCGACGACGTCGTCGGGCGGACCGTTCGGTTGCTCGCCCAGCTGACGCGGCAGGTCGCCGTCGTGCAGTATCCGTCGCTCACCCGGTCGACCGTGCGGCATGTGGAGCTGCTCTCGCTCGCTCCCGCGCGAGTGATGCTCGTGCTGATCACGGACACGGGCCGGGTGGAGCAGCGGATGATCGACTGCCCGGCGCCCTTCGGGGAGACGTCTCTGGCGGATCTACGCGCGCGGCTCAACAGCCGGGTCGCGGGCCGCCGCTTCGCGGACGTGCCGCAGCTCGTGCAGGACCTCCCGGACGTCTTCGAGGCGGAGGACCGGGGTACGGTCGCGACGGTGCTCTCCACCCTCCTGGAGACGCTCGTCGAGGAGGCCGAGGAGCGGCTGATGATCGGCGGAACCGCCAATCTGACCCGCTTCGGACATGACTTTCCCCTCACTATCAGGCCGGTGCTGGAAGCCCTGGAGGAACAGGTCGTACTTCTCAAACTCCTTGGTGAGGCCGGGGATTCGAGCATGACCGTACGAATCGGTCACGAGAACAAATACGAGGGACTCAACTCCACGTCCGTCGTGTCGGTCGGCTACGGTTCGGGCGGCGAGGCAGTGGCCAAGCTCGGCGTGGTCGGACCGACCCGCATGGACTACCCGGGAACGATGGGAGCGGTACGCGCAGTGGCACGGTACGTCGGACAGATCCTGGCGGAGTCGTAAGTGGCCACGGACTACTACGCCGTACTCGGCGTGCGCCGCGACGCGTCCCAGGACGAGATCAAGAAGGCGTTCAGGAGGCTCGCCCGCGAGCTGCACCCGGACGTCAACCCCGATCCGAAGACGCAGGAGCGGTTCAAGGAGATCAACGCCGCGTACGAGGTGTTGTCGGACCCGCAGAAGAAGCAGGTCTACGACCTCGGCGGCGACCCCCTCTCGCAGGCGGGCGGCCAGGGCGCGGGCGGCTTCGGCGCCGGTGGCTTCGGCAACTTCTCGGACATCATGGACGCGTTCTTCGGAACGGCGTCCCAGCGGGGGCCGAGGTCGCGCACGCGGCGCGGCCAGGACGCGATGATCCGGCTCGACATCGAGCTCGATGAAGCTGCCTTCGGGACGACCAAGGACATCCAGGTCGACACGGCCGTGGTGTGCGGCACCTGTAGTGGTGAGGGTGCGGCGCCGGGGACCTCCGCCCAGACCTGCGACATGTGTCGTGGGCGGGGCGAGGTGTCGCAGGTGACCCGGTCCTTCCTGGGCCAGGTCATGACGTCGCGGCCCTGCCCGCAGTGCCAGGGGTTCGGGACCGTCGTTCCGACGCCGTGCCCCGAGTGCGCCGGTGACGGGCGGGTGCGGTCGCGTCGGACGCTGACCGTGAAGATTCCCGCGGGTGTCGACAACGGTACGAGGATCCAGCTCGCCGGTGAGGGTGAGGTGGGGCCCGGTGGTGGTCCCGCCGGTGACCTGTACGTCGAGATCCACGAGCTGCCGCACTCGCAGTTCCAGCGGCGCGGGGACGATCTGCACTGCACGGTGACTCTTCCGATGACGGCGGCTTCGCTGGGTACGAAGGTGCCGCTGGAGACGCTCGACGGGCTGGAGGAGGTCGACATCCGTCCGGGCACACAGTCCGGGCAGTCGATTCCGCTGCACGGGCGGGGGGTCACTCACCTCCGGGGTGGGGGACGCGGTGATCTCATCGTCCACGTCGAGGTCATGACTCCTTCGAAGCTTGATCCTGAGCAGGAGCGGTTGCTGCGGGAGCTGGCGAAGCTGCGGGGGGAGGAACGGCCCACGGGGCAGTTCCAGCCTGGGCAGCAGGGGCTGTTCTCGCGGTTGAAGGACGCGTTCAACGGGCGTTGACGCAGGGCGGGGGCGGGGGGCCCGCGGCGGAGCCGTGATGGTTGCGGCGCCCCCGCCGCCTCTTCCAAGTGCGGGCCGGTGCCGGGGCAAGGCCTGATTCGGACTTGTGCTGGGGACGTGACAACATGCCGTCATGTCCTCCGCACTGACCGATCTCCTCCCTCACCCGATCGTGCAGGCCCCCATGGCGGGCGGCGTTTCCGTCCCGCAGCTCGCCGGGGCCGTCGCCGAAGCGGGCGGGCTCGGGTTCCTCGCCGCCGGGTACAAGACCGCGGACGTGATGTACCAGGAGATCAAGCAGCTGAGGGGGCTCACGGGGCGCCCCTTCGGCGTGAACCTGTTCATGCCGCAGCCCGAGTACGGTGACCCCGCCGCCGTCGAGGTCTACGCCCACCAGCTCGCCGGCGAGGCCACCTGGTACGACACCGAGCTGGGCGACCCGGACAGCGGACGCGACGACGGCTACGACGCCAAGCTCGCCGTACTGCTCGACAATCCGGTTGCGGTCGTCTCCTTCCACTTCGGCGTGCCGAGCCCCGGCGTACTGGACTCCCTCCGCCGCGCCGGCACCTTCACCCTGGTCACCGCGACCACCGCCGAGGAGGCCCTCGCCGTACAGCGGGCCGGTGCCGACGCGGTGATCGTGCAGGGTGTCGAGGCCGGCGGCCACCAGGGCACCCACCGTGACAACCCCGAGGCGGACGGGTCCGCCATCGGGCTTCTCTCCCTCATCGCGCAGGTCCGCGAGAGTGTCGACCTGCCTCTCGTCGCCGCCGGCGGGCTCATGCGCGGCAGTCAGATCGCCGCCGTCCTCGCCGCGGGCGCGAGCGCCGCCCAGCTCGGCACCGCCTTCCTCGCCACCCCGGAATCCGGCGCCCACACCCTGCACAAGCAGGCACTGACCAACCCCCTCTTCGTCCGTACGGAGCTGACGCGCGCGTTCTCCGGCCGGCCGGCCCGGGGTCTGGTGAACCGTTTCCTGCGCGAGCACGGCCCGTACGCCCCCGCCGCCTACCCCGAGGTCCACCACCTCACCTCGCCGCTCCGCAAGAAGGCCGCCGCGTCCGGCGACGCACAGGGCATGGCGCTGTGGGCGGGACAGGGCCACCGGATGGCCCGTGAACTTCCGGCGGGGGAGCTGGTGGCCGTACTGGCGGACGAGATCGCCGCCGCGCGGGCCGTTCTGCTGGACGGCGGCAAGAACTCGTGACAGCGCCTGTGTTCGTCGTCGAGCGCCTGCCTGACGTCCGCCAGTACGTCCTCGACGGGCCCGAAGGGCGCCACGCCGTCTCCGTGAAGCGGCTGCGGGCCGGTGAGACCGTCGTCCTCACCGACGGCGCCGGGCGCTGGTCGGAGGGCGAGGTCGTCGGTGCCGAGGGCAAGGATCACCTCGTACTGCGGCTCGGGGCGGTGGTCGAGGAGGCTCCGGAGTCGCCCCGTATCACTGTCGTGCAGGCTCTTCCCAAGGGCGACCGGGGCGAGTTGGCCGTGGAGACGATGACCGAGACCGGCGTCGACGCCATCGTTCCCTGGGCCGCGTCCCGGTGCGTCACCCAGTGGCGGGGGGACCGTGGACTGAAGGCGCTCGCCAAGTGGCGCGCCACAGCCAGGGAAGCCGGCAAGCAGTCCCGCCGGGTGCGCTTCCCGGAGGTCGCGGACGCCGCGTCGAGCAGACAGGTTGCCGCGCTTCTCGCTCAGGCCGACTTCGCCGCCGTACTGCACGAGGACCGTGAGTACGGCAGTTCGGCGCTCGCGACCGCCGAACTCCCCTCCTCCGGCGAGATCGTGCTGGTCGTCGGGCCCGAAGGCGGCGTCTCCCCCGAGGAGTTGGCCCTCTTCGAGGAGGCTGGGGCGAAGGCGTACCGGCTCGGGACCAGTGTGCTGCGTACCTCCACCGCGGGGACGGCCGCGACGGCGCTGTTGCTCGGCCGCACCGGACGCTGGTCCTAGTACCGCGGCAGGTGCCCCCCACTCGCCGCACCGGGCGGAAGCCCGAGTACGTCCGGTCGAGGGCTTCCGCCCGGCACGCCGACAGCATGCGCCAGACGCCGCTCCTCCTGGGACGAACACTGCCTGCCGCGCCACCAGCGGTCCTGACGTCGGTCATTCGTACGGCACTTCATCCTCCGGCGGTTCCTTCGCGAAGTTGCTCGCGCGCATGTCCGTATACGCCCTTCCGCGTCGGGCGGGACGGTGGCAGGCTGCCCTTCCATGGGGGCTTTGGCGCGGATTCGGCATCGGCCGCGCGGGCGCCGCAGGGCGGTCGCGGTGGCCGGACTCGTGGTGGCCGTCGTCGGCGGTGTCGTCGCCTGTGATCCCGGTGGGCTCGGTTCGGCCACCGTCGCCTTCACCACCGACCAGACCGTGACGAAGGAACTGGAGCGGCGGGACGTGAACGTCCAGTGGCTCACCTGCACGGCCTCGGTCGACACCGGCAACGTCAACGAGGCCTCTGGGTCCGGGAGTTCGCCCTCGGCGAGCGAGAAAGCCGTCGCCGACGTCGACTGTCGGGGCAAGACCACGGACGGCGGGGACATCACCGTCACCGGCAAGGTCACGCGCGCCGTCGACGGCAGGTGCGTACGCGGGGACCTCACCGCCAAGGTCGACGGCAAGCAGTGGTTCCGCGTCACAGGCCTCGGCAACTGCGACGCGCCCAGCACGCCTGCGCGCACCCCGCCCGCCACCTGGCAGCCGCCGGACAACGAGCGGCCCGGGCCGACCGTGACCGTCACCGTGACGAAGACGATCTGGTGGTGCCGGCAGGACCCGAACTGCCTGCCCGTCGAGGGCAAATGAGAGAGTGAACAGAGCGTCGGGGTTGTGGCGGGTGAAGCATGAAGTGATCGAAACCCCTGTCCGGGGGAGTGATCGCTGCTTAGGGTGATCGGGTGACTCAGCCCTCTTCGCCTGCGTATCTCCGGTTTCCGCATCTGCACGGCGACTCGGTCGCCTTCACCGCCGAGGACGACGTCTGGGTCGCCCCGCTCGACGGCGGCCGGGCCTGGCGTGTCAGCGCCGACAACGTGCCGGTGAACCACCCCCGTATCTCCCCGGACGGCACCCGGCTCGCCTGGACGTCCACCCGTGACGGCGCCCCCGAGGTGCATGTCGCCCCGATCGACGGCGGGTCCGCCGGCCGGCTCACCTACTGGGGCAGTTGGAAGACACAGGTGCGTGGCTGGACCCCGGACGGGCACGTCCTCGCCATCAGTACCCAGGGTCAGGCCAGCCTGCGCCGCTCCTGGGCCCGGGCGGTGCCGCTGGACGGCGGTCCGGCAACCGTCCTGCCGTACGGGCCGGTCGGCGATGTCGCATACGGTCCGGCGACCGTTCTCCTGTCCGCTCCCATGGGGCGCGAGGCCGCCTGGTGGAAGCGCTATCGGGGCGGTACCGCAGGCAAGTTGTGGATCGACCGCGACGGCGACGGCGAATTCGTACGGCTGCATGCCGACCTCGACGGAAACCTCGAATACCCCGTGTGGGTCGGGGAGCGCATCGCCTTCCTCTCCGATCACGAAGGTGTCGGCTCGCTGTACTCGTCCCTGGCCGACGGGTCCGACCTGCGGCGGCACACCCCGGGTGGGGGCACCTCCCGTTCGAGCGAAGCCGAGAACGGGGGAGGCTTCTACGCCCGGCACGCCGCGAGCGACGGCAGCCGCGTCGTCTACTCCTCCGCCGGTGAACTGTGGCTCCTCGACGATCTCGACGGGGCCGAGCCGCGGCGGCTCGACATCCGGCTCGGCGGGCAGCGCGTCGATCTCCAGCCCCATCCCGTGAGCGCGTCCCGGTGGTTCGGGTCCGGCGCGCCCGACCACACCGGGCGCGGCAGCGCCATCGGCGTTCGCGGCTCCGTGCACTGGGTCACCCACCGGTCCGGTCCCGCCCGCGTCCTCGCCTCCGGGCACGGTGTACGGGCCCGGCTGCCCCGCGCCTTCCGCGTGGACGGCGAGGAGTGGGCCGTGTGGGTGACGGACGCGGAGGGCGACGACGCGCTGGAGTTCGCCCCGGCGACCGGTGTCGCACCGGGGGCCACTCCGCGCCGCCTCGCCGCCGGGCAGCTCGGGCGCGTCCTCGGCCTCGCCATGGCGCCCGACGGCAGCCGGGCCGCCGTCGCCTCCCACGACGGGCGCGTGCTGCTCGTCGACAGAGAGTCGGGGGAGGTGCGCGAGGTCGACCGCAGCGGCGACGGTGATGTGTCCGGGCTCGTCTTCTCGCCCGACTCCGCCTGGCTGGCGTGGTCCCACCCGGGGCCGAATCCGCTGCGGCAGCTCAAGCTCGCCAACACGGCCGATCTGTCGGTGACCGAGGCGACTCCTCTGCGGTTCCGGGACTATTCGCCCGCGTTCACCGTCGACGGCAAGCACCTCGCCTTTCTGTCGGCGCGCTCCTTCGACCCCGTCTACGACGAGCACGTGTTCGACCTCGCCTTTGTCGGCGGTTCGCGTCCCCACCTCATCACCCTCGCCGCGACCACGCCCTCGCCCTTCGGGCCGCAGCGGCACGGGCGGCCCTTCGAGGCGCCGGACAAGGACGAGACCCCCGACAGTGAGGGCGCCCCGGCCACCCGTATCGACCTCGACGGGCTCTCCGACCGCATCGTGCCGTTTCCGGTCGAGGCCGCCCGCTACTCCAGCCTGCGCGCCGCCAAGGACGGCGTCCTGTGGCTGCGCCACCCGGTGCGCGGAGTCCTCGGCGCCTCCCGGGCCACCCCGGACGACCCCGACCCCAAGACCGAGCTGGAGCGGTACGACCTCGACCAGAAGCGCGTCGAGCACCTCGCCGGGGACGCCGACCACTTCGCCGTCAGCGGCGACGGCAAGCGCGTCCTGCTGTGGACCGACGGCAAGCTGAAGGTCGTACCCAGCGACCGGCGCGCCTCGAACGACGACGAGAGCGACACGAACATCACCGTCGACCTGTCGCGCGTGCGGCAGAGCGTCGACCCGGCCGTCGAATGGCGGCAGATGTACGACGAGAACGGTCGCATCATGCGCGACAACTTCTGGCGGCCGGACATGGGCGGCACCGACTGGAACGGCGTCCTCGACCGCTACCGGCCTCTCCTCGAACGCGTCGCCACCCACGACGACCTCGTCGACCTTCTCTGGGAGGTCCAGGGCGAGTTGGGCACCTCGCACGCCTACGTCACCCCACGCGGCGGACATGGCGGCGGTGAACGGCAGGGCCTCCTCGGCGCCGACATCTCCCGTCACGAGGACGGCCCCCAGGACACGCCCCTGTGGCGCGTCGACCGCGTCCTGCCCGCCGAGACCTCCGACCCCGACGGCGTCTCCCCGCTCGCCGCGCCCGGCGTCGCGGTGCGTCCCGGCGACGCGATCGTCGCGGTCGCCGGACAGCCCGTCGACCCGGTGGCCGGGCCCGGCCCGCTGCTCGTCGGTACGGCGGGCAAGCCCATCGAGCTGACCATCTCGCCGTCCGGCGGCGGAGACCCGCGGCACGTGGTCGTCGTACCCCTCGGGGACGAGGAACCGCTCCGCTACCACGCGTGGGTCACCGACCGGCGGGCGTACGTCACCGAGAAGTCCGGCGGGCGGCTCGGCTATCTGCACGTTCCCGACATGAAGGCGCCCGGCTGGGCCCAGATCCACCGCGACCTGCGGATCGAGGTCGCGAAGGAGGGGCTGGTCGTCGACGTCCGCGAGAACCGGGGCGGTCACACGTCCCAGCTGGTCGTCGAGAAGCTGGCGCGGCGGATCGCCGGCTGGAACCTGCCGCGCGGACTACGGCCGTACAGCTATCCGGAGGACGCGCCTCGCGGGCCCGTCGTCGCCGTCGCCAACGAGTTCTCGGGCTCGGACGGTGACATCGTCAACGCGGCCATCAAGGCGCTGGGGATCGGCCCTGTGGTCGGTACGCGGACGTGGGGCGGGGTCATCGGCATCGACAGCCGGTATCGGCTGGTCGACGGAACGCTGGTCACGCAGCCCAAGTACGCCTTCTGGCTGGAGGGTTACGGGTGGGGCGTCGAGAACCACGGGGTCGATCCCGATGTCGAGGTCGTGCAGACTCCACAGGATCACGCCGCCGGGCGGGATGTGCAGTTGGACGAGGCGATTCGGCTGGCGCTGGAGTCGTTGGAGGAGCGGCCGGCGAAGACGGCGCCTGGGTTGCCGGAGCTGTAGAGGTGCGGGGGGCGGGCGGGACTTTGTCGCCTCCGCCGCCCCTGCCCGTCCCATCCCCGGGGGCTGCCAGCCCCCGGGGCGCCCGCCTGTCGGCCCTGAACGGGCCTCGTCCTCTAACGCCGGACGGGCTGAGAGGCGGGTCTCGGTCTGGAAGGCACCGGACGGGCCGGAGGCGGACGCTCGATACGATGGCTCCGTAATGATCGGCGAGCGTGAGGAGGCACACGCATGGCGGACGAGAGCGGTGCACCGCAGGACGACTGTCTGTTCTGCAAGATCGTCGGGGGGTACATCCCGGCGACGATCGTCCGCGAGACGGACACGACCGTCGCCTTCCGGGACATCAACCCCCAGGCGCCGACGCACATCCTGGTGATTCCGAAGGTCCACCACCCCGACGCGGCCTCCCTGGCCGCCGCCGAACCGGGCATCGCCGCCGATGTGCTGCGCGAGGCCGGTGAGATCGCGGGCGAGGAGAAGCTGGACAGCTACCGCGTCGTCTTCAACACAGGCAGCGGCGTCGGCCAGACCGTCTTCCACGCCCACGCGCACATCCTCGGCGGGCGCGGCATGCAGTGGCCGCCCGGGTAAGCGGACCAACGATCCAAGATCGGTAACTTTCCTTGTCCGGACGTGAATTGGTGGTCCTCGGCACCGCCAGCCAGGTACCCACCCGGCACCGCAACCACAACGGCTACCTGCTCCGCTGGGACGGCGAGGGGCTTCTCTTCGATCCCGGCGAGGGCACGCAGCGCCAGATGCTGCGTGCCGGGGTCGCCGCCCACGACCTCAACCGGATCTGCGTCACGCACTTCCACGGGGACCACTCGCTCGGGCTCGCCGGCGTCATCCAGCGGATCAACCTCGACCGCGTCCCGCACGAGGTGACCGCGCACTATCCGCGCTCCGGGCAGAAGTTCTTCGACCGTCTGCGGTACGCCACCGCCTACCGTGAGACCGTCCAGATCAGGCAGGTGCCGGTGGCGGGGGACGGCGGGGTGCTGGCGACCACGGCCGGCTATCGCCTCGAAGCCCGGAAGCTCTCGCACCCCGTCGAGTCGTACGGCTATCTCCTCGTCGAGCCCGACGGGCGCCGCATGCTGCCGGAGCTGCTCGCCGAGCACGGGATCAGGGGGCCGGACGTCGGACGCCTCCAGCGGGAGGGCTCCCTGGGCTCCGTCACCCTCGACGACGTCAGCGAGCCGCGGCGCGGGCAGCGGTTCGCGTTCGTCATGGACACCCGGTTGTGTGATGGGGTGCACGTGCTCGCCGAAGGGTGCGACCTGCTCGTCATCGAGTCGACGTTTCTGGACGAGGACTGCCAACTGGCCCTTGACCACGGTCATCTGACCGCCGGTCAGGCGGGAGCGGTCGCCCGGCAGGCCGGCGTACGGCATCTCGTTCTCACCCACTTCAGCCAGCGCTACTCCGACCCGGACGAGTTCGAGCGGCAGGCGCGGGCGGCGGGGTACGAGGGTGAGCTGACCGTCGCCCATGACCTACTGAGGGTGCCGGTCCCGAAACGCCGGTGAAGCGGCCTACGATTCTTTGATGCCCCTACCCAAAGCTGAACTTCACCTCCACATCGAAGGCACCCTCGAACCGGAGCTGGCCTTCGAGCTCGCCGCGCGCAACGGTGTCGCGCTGCCGTACGCCGACACCGAAGCGCTGCGCAAGGCGTATCTCTTCGACGACCTGCAGTCCTTCCTGAACCTGTACTACGGGCTCATGGCCGTTCTGCGTACCGAGCAGGACTTCGAGGACCTCGCCAACGCCTATCTCGCGCGGGCCGCCGCGCAGGGCGTACGGCACGCGGAGATCTTCTTCGATCCGCAGGCCCATCTCGCCCGTGGTGTGCAGATGGGAACGGTCGTCGACGGGCTGTGGCGGGCGCTGGGGAAGAGCGAGGCGACCCACGGCATCTCCACGCAGCTCATCATGTGCTTCCTGCGCGACGAGTCCGCCGAGTCCGCGATGCGGACGCTGGACGCGGCCCGCCCCCACCTCGACCGGATCGCCGGTGTCGGCCTCGACTCCGCCGAGGTCGGGCATCCGCCGGTGAAGTTCCGCGAGGTGTACCAGGCCGCCGCCGGGCTGGGGCTGCGGCGTGTGGCGCACGCCGGGGAGGAGGGGCCGCCGGAGTACATCACCGAGGCCCTCGACGTCCTCGGCGTCGAGCGGATCGACCACGGGCTGCGCTGTATGGAGGACCCGGAGCTGGTCGCACGGCTCGTCCGGGACCGGGTGCCGCTGACGCTCTGCCCGCTGTCCAACGTACGGCTGCGGGCCGTCGGCGTACTGGCCGAGCACCCGCTGCCCGCGATGCTCGACGCGGGCCTCCTGTGCACGGTCAACTCCGACGACCCCGCCTACTTCGGCGGATACGTCGGCGACAACTTCGCGGCGGTACGGGAGGCCCTGGGCCTGGGTGAGGAGCGGCTGCGGGAGCTGGCGCGCAACTCGTTCCTGGCGTCGTTCCTGGAGCATGACGAGGAGCGGCGGGCGCGGTATCTCGCCGAGGTGGAGGCGTACGAGTTCGGCGGCTGACGGCCCCCTCCAGGCGCCACGCGCCGGTCCCGGGGCGGGAGCGGCGGGCCGTTGTCAGCGGTGTGGTGCAGACTGGCCTGATCCGCACCGTCGTCAGGGAGCGCATCGTGACCGCGTCCACCGGAGAGGGATCTTCCTACCGCCAGGCCCAGGTCGATCCCCTGGCCGCCGTGCGCGCGCCCGACGATCCGCCGTGGGACGTGTATCTGACGGGCACCGTCTTCCTCGACATCATCTTCACCGGGCTCGATTCCGCCCCGGTGCGCGGCACCGAGTCCTGGGCGCGCGGGATGGGATCCAGCCCGGGCGGGGTCGCCAACATGGCCACCGCGCTCGCCCGGCTCGGCCTGAAGACCTCCCTCGCAGCCGCCTTCGGCGACGACCACTACGGGGAGTACTGCTGGGACGCCCTCGAACAGGGCGAGCACATCGACCTCTCGACGTCACGCACGGTCCCCGGCTGGCACTCCCCGGTCACCGTTTCGATGGCGTACGAGGGTGAGCGCACGATGGTCTCCCACGGCCATGAGCCGCCCCCGGAGGAGCCCGCCACGGAGTGCCCGCCGCCCGCCCGGGCCGCCGTCGCCTCCCTCACACCGGGCGTCCGCGCCCCCTGGATCGCCCAGGCCGCCCGCAAGGGCGCCCGTATCTTCGGCGACGTCGGCTGGGACGACACCGGCCACTGGGATCTCGCCGGTCTCGCCGACCTGGAGCACTGCGAGGCCTTCCTGCCCAACGCCGAGGAGGCGATGCGGTACACCCGCACGGACTGCCCCCGCAAGGCAGCCCGCGCACTCACCGACCACGTACCGCTCGCCGTCGTCACCCTCGGCGCCGAGGGCGCGTACGCGGTGGACGGGCGGACGGGGGAGACGGCCGAGGTGCCCGCCATCGCCGTGGAGGCCCTCGATCCCACCGGTGCCGGCGACGTCTTCGTCGCGGGCTTCGTCACCGGCACCCTCGCCGACTGGCCGCTCGCCGACCGCCTCGCCTTCGCCGGCCTCACCGCCGCCCTCTCCGTCCAGGACTTCGGCGGCTCACTCTCCGCACCCGGCTGGTCCGAGATCGGGGCCTGGTGGCGCGAGATCCAGTCGTACGAGCACCAGGACCCGGCGGCCCTGCGCCGGTACGCCTTCCTGGCGGACCTGGTGCCCAGGACCGTACGACCGCGCCCGTGGCCGCTGCGGCGGGCGGTACCGACGATCGGTTTCCGCAGATCGGCGTGAGCGCGTACACCCGACCGTGGACGCGTACACCGGACCGTGAGCTAAAAGCCCTACGGCGTTGTCAGTGCACCGACGTACCCTGGGACCGGAAGGCTACCCACGTGGTAAGCGAGCCTCATTGAGGAGGTCGTGCAGGCCTACGAGCCGGCCCATGACTCAGACACCCACAGCTCAGCCCCCTGCGCGGGGGCAGGCACGAGCGCAGTTCACCGTCCCGGCCGCCCACCCCATGGTGGCCCTGCTGGGTTCCGGAGACTCCCTCCTGCGCGTGATCGAGAAGGCCTTCCCGGCGGTCGACATCCATGTCCGGGGCAATGAAGTCAACGCCGTTGGCGAAGCGGGCGACGTCGCCCTCGTCCAGCGGCTGTTCGACGAGATGATGCTGGTGCTCCGCACCGGACAGCCGATGACGGAGGACGCAGTGGAACGCTCGATCGCCATGCTCAGGGCGAGCGGGAACGGGGAGGGTGACGGCCAGGAGACCCCGGCCGAGGTCCTCACCCAGAACATCCTGTCCTCGCGGGGCCGCACCATCCGCCCCAAGACCCTCAACCAGAAGCGCTACGTCGACGCCATCGACAAGCACACCATCGTCTTCGGCATCGGCCCGGCCGGTACCGGCAAGACGTATCTCGCGATGGCGAAGGCCGTGCAGGCGCTTCAGGCCAAGCAGGTCAGCCGCATCATCCTGACCCGCCCGGCGGTGGAGGCGGGGGAGCGCCTCGGATTCCTCCCGGGCACGCTGTACGACAAGATCGACCCGTACCTGCGCCCGCTGTACGACGCGCTGCACGACATGCTGGACCCGGACTCGATCCCGCGGCTGATGGCGGCGGGGACGATCGAGGTCGCGCCGCTGGCATATATGCGGGGACGGACCCTTAATGATGCTTTTATCATTCTGGACGAGGCCCAGAACACCAGCGCCGAGCAGATGAAGATGTTCCTCACCCGGCTCGGCTTCGACTCGAAGATCGTGATCACCGGTGACGTGACGCAGGTCGACCTCCCGTCCGGGACCAAGTCGGGCCTGCGGCAGGTGCAGGACATCCTCGAAGGCCTCGACGACGTCCACTTCTCGCGGCTCACCTCCCAGGATGTCGTCCGGCACAAGCTGGTCGGCCGTATCGTCGACGCGTACGAGAAGTACGACAGCGAGAACGGTACGGAGAACGGCACCCACAAGGGCGTCCGAAACAAGCGGAAGTAGACAGACCAGCACCATGTCGATCGACGTCAACAACGAGTCCGGAACCGAGGTCGACGAGCAGGCGATCCTCGACATCGCCCGCTACGCGCTCGCGCGGATGCGCATCCACCCGCTCTCCGAACTCTCGGTGATCGTCGTGGACGCCGACGCCATGGAACAACTGCACATGCAGTGGATGGACCTGCCCGGTCCGACCGACGTCATGTCCTTCCCGATGGACGAGCTGCGCCCGCCGTCGAAGGACGACGACGAGCCTCCGCAGGGGCTTCTCGGTGACATCGTGCTCTGCCCCGAAGTCGCCGAGAAGCAGGGCAAGGAGGCGGAGACGCAGCACTCCATGGACGAGGAGCTCCAACTCCTCGCCGTCCACGGCGTGCTGCACCTCCTCGGGTACGACCACGAGGAACCGGACGAGAAGGCCGAGATGTTCGGCCTCCAGGCCGCCATCGTCGACGGCTGGCGCGGCGAGCGGGGGATGACCGGCCCGTCGCCCGCTCCGACGGTGTCATGAACCCCCAACTCGTCACCGGTGCCATAGCGCTGGTCGTCGTCGCCTGGCTCGCCGCCTGCGCCGAGGCGGGCCTCGCGCGCGTCTCCAGCTTCCGCGCCGAGGAGGCCGTACGCGGTGGTCGGCGCGGAAGTGCCAAGCTCGCGCAGATCGCCGCCGACCCGACCCGCTATCTCAACGTGGCGCTGCTGGTGCGCGTGGCCTGCGAGATGGCCGCCGCGGCGCTCGTCACCTACGCCTGCCTTCAGGAGTTCGACAAGACCTGGCAGGCCCTCGCCGTCGCCATCGGCGTGATGGTCCTCGTCTCGTACGTCGCGGTCGGGGTCTCGCCGCGCACGATCGGGCGTCAGCACCCCCTCAACACGGCCACGGCAGCCGCGTACGTACTGCTGCCGCTCGCCCGCGTGATGGGGCCGATCCCCTCCCTCCTCATCCTCATCGGCAACGCCCTCACTCCCGGCAAGGGCTTCAGGCGCGGCCCGTTCGCCTCCGAGGCGGAGCTGCGGGCGATGGTCGACCTGGCCGAGAAGGAGTCCCTGATCGAGGACGACGAGCGCCGTATGGTGCACTCCGTCTTCGAGCTGGGCGACACGCTCGTACGCGAGGTCATGGTCCCGCGTACGGATCTGGTGGTCATCGAGCGGTACAAGACCATCCGTCAGGCACTCACCCTCGCGCTGCGCTCCGGGTTCTCACGGATACCGGTCACCGGGGAGAGCGAGGACGACGTCGTCGGGATCGTGTATCTGAAGGACCTCGTGCGCAAGACGCACATCAGCCGGGACGCGGAGAGCGAGCTGGTGTCGACGGCCATGCGGCCCGCCGCCTTCGTGCCCGACACGAAGAACGCCGGTGACCTGCTCCGTGAGATGCAGCGCGACCGCAACCATGTCGCCGTCGTCATCGACGAGTACGGCGGCACGGCCGGCATCGTGACCATCGAGGACATCCTGGAGGAGATCGTCGGTGAGATCACCGACGAGTACGACCGTGAACTCCCGCCCGTGGAGGAGCTGGGCGACGAGCGTCACCGCGTCACGGCCCGCCTCGACATCACCGACCTCGGCGAGCTGTACGGGCTCGAGGAGTACGACGACGAGGATGTGGAGACGGTCGGCGGGCTGCTGGCGAAGGCGCTGGGCCGCGTGCCGATCGCCGGGGCCTCGGCCGTCGTCGGGCTGCCCGACGGGCGCGAACTGCGGCTCACGGCGGAGGCGGCGGCCGGACGGCGGAACAAGATCGTGACGGTGCTCGTCGAGCCGGCCGACCATGCCGGGTCACTGGAGGAGGAGAAACCGGAGGACGAGAAGGTGGAGGACGACGCGTGACTCCGCACGAGCTGCGTGCCTTCTGTCTGTCCTTCAACTCCGTTGTGGAGGACTTCCCGTTCAGCCCGGAGATCTCGGTCCTCAAGGTGCTGGGCAAGATGTTCGCTTTGTCCTGGCTGGACAACCGGCCCCTGACGGTCAACCTGAAGTGCGACCCGGAGGACGCGATCCGGCTGCGCGCCGAACACCCCGGGATGATCATCCCCGGGTACCACATGAACAAACGGCACTGGAACACCGTCACGGTCGACGGGGAGTTGTCCGATCAGCTCGTGCGCGAGCTGATCGAGGACTCGTACGACCTGGTGGTGGCCGGTCTGCCGCGCGCGGAGCGGCTACGGCTCGACCGGCCCTGAGGAGGCTGTGACCGGCTGTCTAGTACGGCAGGATGCGGCCCGAGGGCGTCCTGCGGTCGATGGGGAGGTCGCGGGGTGAAGGAGCGCTGGGCCGACGCGTGACGCGGATGCGGGTCTGGCGGTTCATAACGCCTCCTCATGGCTCGCGGTTCAAGGGTCATGCCCTGATCGCCGGTGCCTGATACCTCTTCTTGTGTGACTTCCTTGTGTCATGCGTTTCCGGAAGGGGACAAACTCGTAAGTATGCTCGGGGCATGACCGACAGCAACGCGCTCGACCTCGACCCCGAGGACCGCAAGATCGTCACCCTCGCCCGCTCTGCCCGGGCCCGCAACGGCGTCGCGGAGGGGGCGGCCGTACGGGACGAGACCGGACGTACGTATGTCGCCGGCACGGTTGTCCTCGACTCGCTGAAGCTGAGCGCGCTGCAGACGGCGGTGGCCATGGCGGTGGCTTCGGGGGCCAAGTCCTTGGAGGCGGCGGCGGTCGTGACGGTTGCGGAGGGTGCTTCGGCGGCGGATCTCGCGGCGGTGCGGGATCTGGGTGGGCCTGCGACTCCGGTGCACCTGGCCGCGCCCGACGGGGTGGTTCGGGTGACGGTGCCGGCGGGCTGAGGCGTCGTCACCGTCCGCCTGGAGGACCGTGTCCCGCAGCCACGGCGACTGGACGAGGCCACCGACCGGTTGCCTGCCGTCTCGCCGGGCTCGGCGCCGGTCCGGCGGCCTTGTCGGGGTTTGCCCGGAACATTCGCCGGAGCTGCTGTACGGGGCGGGCGCGGCCGAGGTCCTGCTCGCTGACGCGGGCGCGGGCGCGGGCGCTGACGCTGACGCGGGCGCCGAAGCCGATGCTGACGCGGGCGCCGACTTCGCCCATGAGTACGCCCTGACGCAGGTGCCCTCGTCTCCTGGGGTGCCACCCCGGCGGGTATCGCCGCCACAGGTACGGGCCGGCGGTGGCCGCCGTCCGTACGGAGGCCCTCCCGGTGCGGGACGTCCTCACCCTCGCCCTGGCCCGTGGCACCCTCCATTCCGGGTCGACCAACCCCGGCTGTCCGGGGTGTCGCCGTGCACGGGCGGCTGGATGACGGGGGACGCGGGCCGCGATTCCGGCGTCTGGACGTGGCCGACCGGTTCCCTGGAATCACTGGGTGCGCTGCCCGACGCCACCGACCGGCACGCGGTACGGCTCGCCCCGGACGACCTCACCCAGCTCCTCGCCCTCGCCGCCAACCCCGTCTTCGCAGCCGCACACACCGGCGGGGGCATTCGCCGTCGAGTCGGTCACCGACTGTCTCGCCGAGAGGGTCGGCAAGGCCGTCCGCGGCCTGTACCTCGCCGCCCCTGACGCCAACCTCTTCGACCTGGGCCTGAACTTGCTGCCTTTCGTCGAGTCCCAGACCATCCGGTCCTTTGTGGACAACCTCGCCGACCTGACGGGCCTGGCCCCGGCCATGACCCGGGGCGGCGGTACGACGGCTCCGGCCTCCCGCGCCTCACGACGCGCCCGGCGTGCGGCGGCCCGTCGGGTGGGGGTCTGACCGGGGGTCCTGCCATCGGGCAGTGCCGGAATCCGTTCGCCGCGACCGGCGGGCACCGCATCCGCGCGGGGCCGGCCGCCTGTCGTTACGTCATGGTTCGTCGGGGGTACGTCTTCGGCCACTTTTCCGGCCCTCCGCAAGAACCAGCAGAGCGTCTCTTGCAATCGCAGGCAACCCACGCATCAATGGAACCCGTTCTCCCGACGGACCGTCAGATACCACCGCGTGGCGCCCCGCACCCGCCCGCGGCTGACCGCACCCGGCCGTCGAGCCCCCCACATCGCATTTCCCCACATGGCAATTCCCGTACCAGGGAAGGGAATTCGATCAATGACAAGCACGTCAGTACGCCCGCCTGCGCGCAGGCGGCTCGGTATCGGTGCGGTACTTGCGGCGGGTTCGCTCGCCGTCACCGGTCTGGCCTTCGCGCCGGCCGCCGCGGCCGTCGCCCCCACCACCGCGACGGTCACCTTCAACTGCGGTTTCTACGGTGGCGGTGCGGCCACTCTGACCGCCACCCAGACCGGCACCTCGGCCACGATCACCGTCAGCTCGGCGATCACGGCCCCGCTTCCCCTCGCCGCCGACTCGATCAGCTCCACGCTGATCATGACGAAGGCCGGCGGTGGCACCACCGCCTTCACCGGGACCAAGAACCCGGCCATGGCCACCGGTGCCAACGTCGTCGTCGGCCCGCTCACCGGCACTGTCGCCTCCGGGGACAGTCTGGACGCGGGCGGCGGCAGCCTCGTGATGGTGATCTTCGGTATCAGCGTCACCTGTACCCCGGCCGCGAACCAGTCGCCGGGACCGTTCGTCTACGAGTGACCGTCCCCTCCCGCACCATCCGGTGAGACGGCCGGCGTCGCCCGCTCCGCGGCGGCGTCGGCCGTTTCCGACTGGGAACCGACGGACCCCCGACAGGAAACTGATGGCTCGTCAGTTCACTTTCCGTGATTCCCCGTTATTCCGTGCGATTGCATTGACTTCTCACACAACCTGCTCATCAATGGCCCCCTGTCGGCGCAGACGAGCCGCTGCGCCCGCATCCCTCAGAGGGGGCAACCATGGCCACCATGGCAACCATGGGTCCGACCGGCCGAAGACGACGCTGGGCCGCGCTGCTCGGGGCGACCGCACTAGCGGTCACCACGGGCGGCGCGCTGGCCGTCCCGGCCGGCGCACTCACCACGGCGTCCGCCGCCGTGGACTACGCCACGCACTGTGTACCGCCGCCGATCGCGGGCCTTCCGCCGATCGACGGCACCACCACCGGAGAGATCACGGTGGACAACCCCGCGCCCCAGGTCGGCGACACCGTCACCGTGACGTACACGGTGGTCAAACCGGCCGCCAGCAACCCCACCGATCTCGCGCTGCCCGCCGACATCATGACGCCCACCGGAAAGGTCACCCTGGGCGGAGCGCAGACCGGCGACATCACCGTCGCGGGACCCAGGAAGAACGACCCCGTGCCCGGCAAGGGTGCCTTCCCGCCCTTCTCGATGACCGGCACCTTCACGGTCACCGCGCCCGGCGCGATCACCCTCTCGCCCGGCGACTACAACATCCACACCAGCTACATCCTTGAGCTGGACACTCCCTGCACGCTCCTCACCCCGCCCGCACCCGTCTCCGAGACGATCACGGCAACGGACGGGACCCAGACCAACACCCGTGCCATCACGCTGGGTTCGGCCTCCGGGGCACCCGGGGCCGGGGTCACCGTGAACGGCGCCAACTTCACCGCCGGTGCCACGGTCACACTCGCCGGCCGGTCCGGGGCCACCCAGACCGCCGACACCGCGACCGTGACCGCCGACTCCCAGGGCGCCTTCAGCGGCACCCTCGCCGTCAACGACAAGACGACGACCGGGGTCGTGGCGTACGAGGGCAGCGCGTGGAACGACGACAAGGGGGCCGGCCCGGCCGCCTACGTCGTCATCGACGACACGCCCGTTCCCGACAACAGCCAGAAGCTCACCACCACCGTCAAGGCCGGCGACCTGTCCATGACCCAGGCCGGGGACGCCGTTCAGCTGTCGGCGGTCGACTTCGGCAAGGGCGGGCCCTCGGAGGGCGCGCTGAAGACGGTGACCGTCAAGGACTTCCGCGGCGGCCCCGCGGGCTGGTCCCTGACGGGCAAGGTCACCGACTTCACCGGTCCCGGAGCCAAGATCGAGGCGGGCAAGCTCAGTTGGACCCCGGCCTGCACCACCAAGGCCGGAAGTCCCAGTACCTGTCAGGCCGGTTCCGCCGGTGCCGTGGGCAGTTCGGGAGCCACCCTGGCCTCCGCACCCGACGGCACGCTCACCGGCGGCGAGTTCACCGTCGACGCCGGACTGTCGCTGAACGTACCGGCGTTCACCCCGCCGGGCACGTACTCCGGCGTACTCACCCTCACCCTCTCCTGAACAACGTTCACCTGAACAACCTTCATCTGAACGGCTGTTCGTCATCCGGTGGCCGGGCGCGCACCCGCCCGACCGCTCCCGGCCGTCCCGTCCGTGGGGGTCCGCACCCATGTTGCTCCCGATGCGCCGCAAGCCGTACGTCCTTCTCGCACTCCTGTCGGCATTGCTCGGCACGTCACTCCTGACGTCCGCCCCAGCCCGCGCCGCCGACAACGGCAGCTGGTCGGTCTTCCCCACCGCCTCCGCCGTGGCCCAGCGCCCGTACTTCTACCTCTCCGCCGATCCCGGTACGACCGCCGAGGACAAGGTCACCGTCGCCAACAAGACCGGCGAGCCGCTCACCTTCCGGCTGTACGCGGCCGACGCCTACAACACCGTCCGCGACGGCGGGTTCGCGATACGCACCCTCGACGAGAAGCAGCGGGGTGTGGGCGCCTGGGCGCGGCCCGCGAAGTCCCGGATCACCGTGCCCCCGCACAAGTCGGTCACCGTGCCCTTCACCCTCCGGGTGCCCGAACGGGCCGAACCCGGCGATCACGTGGGCGCGTTGGTCGCCCTCGACGAACGGATCGACGCGGGCGACGGTTCACTCGCACTCGGGGTGCGGCGCGCGGTCGGAGCGCGGATCTACCTGCGGGTGAACGGGCCGGCCGTCTCCGCGATCGCCGTCGAGCGGGTCAGGATCAGCCACGACCAGCCCCTCGTCCCGGGCTTCGGCGACAGCACGGCGACGATCTCGTACACCCTCCACAACACCGGGAACGTCACCCTCGACCCCAGGGTGGAGCTGCGGGCACAGGGCCTGTTCGGCCGTACGCTGGTCGCCCGCGACCTCACCAGGCTCCCCTCCGAGCTGCTGCCCGGCCAACGGGTCAGGCTCACCGAACCCTGGCGCGGCGCGCCCCAACTCGACTGGGGCGACGTCACGTTGACGGCGTCCGCCAAGGACACCAGGGAGTCGGCGAGCGTGTCCTTCTTCGCGCTGCCGTGGCTCATGGCGGTGGTGCTGGTGGTGTTCGGCGTGCTGGGGACCGTACTGGCGATCAGGGCGCGCCGGGCGAGGCCCGGAACACGGGGACAGCGCGCCGATCACGCCCGGGCGGCCTAGTCGCGGCCCAGGGCCCGGCGAAGTATGCCCTTCTTCCCGGCGGGGGGTTCGACGGGCGGGGTCTCCTTCGACGCCACGAGCTGTGCGACGGATAGCCGCGCGTGCTTCGTGAAGGTCTTGGGCCCGTCCGAGTTCTCGGACCAGTATTCGTCGCTGAGTTCGATGAGCCAGCTCGTCTCGGACGTCCGGAACACGAGGTAGCCGTACTTCGGCCCGCCGTTCCAGGGGTCCTTCGGGTAGGCGAGGCTCAACTCCGCGGCGCGGGACAGGGCTTGTTCCCTGCCGCCTTCCACGTGCAGCTTTTCCTTGAGCCACCACTCGGAGTCGTCGGAACGCCCCGCCATCTCCTCGACGAGCGCGTACCACTCGCCGGACCCCCCACTCATGACGCCCCCCACCTCAGAGCGCGTCAGGGCCGCGCTCGCCCGTCCGCACCCGTACGACCGTCTCGACGGGCAGAACCCACACCTTGCCGTCGCCGATCTTGCCCGTCCGCGCGACCCTGACGATCGCGTCGATGGCGGCGTCGGTGTCCCCGTCGTCGACGACGACCTCGATACGGACCTTGGGGACGAGGTCGACCTGGTACTCGGCGCCGCGGTACACCTCGGTGTGGCCGCGCTGGCGCCCGTACCCGCTGGCCTCGGTCACGGTCAGACCGTGCACCCCCAGTTCCTGGAGCGCGGTCTTGACCTCGTCGAGGCGGTGCGGCTTGACGATCGCGGTGATGAGCTTCATACCTGGCTCTTGACTTTCTGCGGGGGGAGTGGACGGAGGACGGAACCGGGGCACCGTGGCCCGGGACGCCGTGATCGTATGCCGTCCAGGCGTGCCACCGTAAGGTCGTCGCCGGTGTGCCGTGGACCGTTGTTCACCCTTCGGAGGGCCGTGGCGGGGCTCGGCGTGCGGCGGGTCTCCGTGGATCAGGGACAATGGGCGCCATGAGCGTTCGTACCCCGTCATCCGAGCCGTCCGAGCCGACCGAGCCGTCGAAGGTCTCGGCCGCGCACCGCGCCGGCTTCGCCTGCTTCGTGGGCCGCCCCAACGCGGGCAAGTCCACCCTCACGAACGCTCTGGTCGGCCAGAAGGTGGCGATCACCGCGAACCAGCCGCAGACGACGCGGCACACGGTACGGGGCATCGTGCACCGCCAGGACGCGCAGCTGATCCTGGTCGACACCCCGGGGCTGCACAAGCCGCGCACGCTGCTGGGCGAGCGCCTCAACGATGTCGTGCGTACGACGTGGGCCGAGGTGGACGTCATCGGCTTCTGCCTCCCGGCGAACGAGAAGCTCGGCCCCGGCGACCGTTTCATCGCGAAGGAACTGGCGGCGATCAAGAAGACGCCGAAGGTCGCGATCGTGACGAAGACCGACCTGGTGGAGGGGAAGGCACTGGCCGAGCAGCTCATCGCGATCGACCAGCTCGGCCGGGAGCTGGGATTCGAGTGGGCGGAGATCGTGCCCGTGTCGGCGGTCGCCGACCAGCAGGTGGGCCTGCTGGCAGACCTGCTGGTCCCGCTGCTGCCCGAGGGCCCGGCGCTCTACCCGGAGGGTGACCTCACGGACGAGCCGGAACAGATCATGATCGCGGAGCTGATCAGGGAGGCCGCGCTGGAGGGCGTACGCGACGAGCTTCCCCACTCGATCGCGGTCGTCGTCGAGGAGATGCTTCCCCGGGAGGACCGCCCGGCCGACAAGCCGCTCCTCGACATCCACGCGTTCGTCTACATCGAGCGGCCCAGCCAGAAGGGCATCGTCATCGGCCCGAAGGGCAAGCGGCTGAAGGAGGTCGGCATCAAGTCGCGCAAGCAGATCGAAGCGTTGCTGGGTACGCCGGTCTTCCTGGACCTTCACGTCAAGGTCGCGAAGGACTGGCAGCGGGATCCGCGGCAACTGCGGAAACTGGGGTTCTGAACACGGTTTCATCTGGCAGACGGGAAGGATCTGCAGCGGCCCGAACCAGCCCACCCGGATCGCCCCGTTGGCGAGCGAGAGCGACGCGGTCCACCCCGCCCGACCCGCTCCACGGGCTCGGCGAGCGCCGCCGCCGTCCCCGAGGCATCCTCCGCTCCCTCCGTCGTCGTCACCCCTGCGCCACCGCCCCCTCCTGCCTCTCCCGCTGTGCCCGGAGGAGGTCCCTGAACCAGCCGTACGACGCCTTGGGCGTCCGCTTCAGCGTGGCGGGATCCTCGAAGTCCACATGCACCAGCCCGAACCGCTGCGCATACCCCTCCGCCCACTCGAAGTTGTCCAGCAGCGACCACACGAAGTAGCCGCGTACATCCACGCCCACCTCCAACGCCCGGTGCACCGCCCGGACATGACCGTCCAGGTAGGCGATCCGGTCCTGGTCGTCGAGCCCCTCGTACGAGCAGCCGTTCTCGGTGATGACGACGGGCGGCAGCCGGTCGCCGTAACGGTCCCGGAAGGTGGTGAGCAGCTCCGTGAGGCCCTCCGGTACGACGGGCCAGCCGAAGTCCGTCACCGGGACGCCCTCGATCTCCCGTACGGAGAAGGGAAGTTCGGCCGGGATCGTGAGGCCGCCGAACTCGATGTCGGCGCCCTGCGGCGCGCCCACCCGGGTCGGCGCGTAGTAGTTGACGCCGTAGAAGTCGAGTGGCTCCCCGATCACCTTCAGGTCCGACTCCAGCTCGTCGGCGGTTCCGGGCATCAACTCGCCTATGCCGTCCGGGTACTGTCCCAGCAGAATCGGGTCGGCGAACAGCCGGTTGAGCAGCAGGTCGTAGAACTCCGCCGCCTCCAGGTCCGGTTGCTCCTGTGACGCCGGCCAGGTCGGCCCGTGCGAGTTGGCGATCCCGATGTCCGTGGCGCCGGCGGCGCGCAGTGCCCGTACGGCCAGACCGTGGCCGAGGAGCTGGTGGTGGGCGGCCGGCAGCGCGTCGAACATCAGCTGCTTGCCCGGCGCGTGCGCGCCCAACGCATGCCCGAACAGGGTGTGTTCGGCGGGTTCGTTGATCGTGATCCACTTCTTCACACGGTCGCCGAGCCGCTCGGCCACGACGGACACGTGCTCGGCGAACCGGGACGCCGTGTCCCGCTCCAGCCAGTCCAGGCGCACCGGCAGATCCCAGTGGAACAGGGTCGGGACGGGACGTACGCCCGCCGCGCACAGTTCGTCCACCAGCCGGTCGTAGAAGTCCAGGCCGCCCGGGGAGTTCACGCGCGGCCAGGAGATGGAGAAGCGGTACGCGTCCACGCCGAGGCCGGCCAGCAGGGCCACGTCCTCGGGGTAGCGGTGGAAGTGGTCGCAGGCCACCGCGGCCGTCGAGCCGTCCTTCACGCGTCCGGGTTCGGCCGTGAAGGTGTCCCACACGGACGGTTCGCGCTGGTCCACCGCTCCTTCGATCTGGTGCGCAGAGGTGGACACGCCCCACAGGAAGCCGGCCGGGAACTGGGGTATCGGGTTGGTCGCCATGGGCCGGATCATGGGTACCGGGAGTAAGGGGTGTCAACGGGCCGGGGTGACGATGCGGTCACACCCTGTCCGTCGGCACCCGCGACACCCGTTATGCCCCCTCTTTCAACACCCTGGAGATCAGCTGCCGTTGCTCTTCGGTGAGCCGGGGATCGGCGCAGTACACCGTCTTCCCGTCCACCGTGATCTCGTAGCTGAAACCGTCCGGCACCCCGGTCGGGCGGGTGCCCTGGCCCCCCGCGATCGCCTGATCGGCGAGGGCGTGCCACTCGTGGGCATCAGGGCGCCCCGAGGTGTCCACCTCGGCGCACCGCTCGATGCCCGCGAATCCGCCCGTACGTCTCACCTGAATACGCATGGGTCCCTGTCTAGTACGAGAACGGCTCCAGTACGAGTGACGCGCGACCGGCGGCGAGCGCCGAGTGCGGCAGGTACGGGCGGCCCGTACGGCTACAGGCGGGCCCGGGGCGTGATGGGCACTCCGACCCGCTCCCACGCCTTCAGCACGGCCTGCAGTTCCTCGCCGTCGCCGTAGCGCTCGTTCGCGGTGGCGACGGTCAGCTGGGCGAAGTCGTCGAAGAACGCCTTCTCCTTCAGCTCGCCGCCGGTCAGCACGTCGTACCAGATCTGCCCGGCCCGCTCCCACGCGTATCCGCCGAGCGTGGTGGCGACGATGTAGAAGGCGTGGTTGGGGATGCCGCTGTTGATGTGGACGCCGCCGTTGTCGCGGCCGGTGCGGACATAGCCGTCCATGGTCGCGGGCTGCGGGTCCGTGCCGAGCACGTCGTCGTCGTACGCGCTGCCCGGTGCCTTCATGGAGCGCAGGGCTGTGCCGGTGACGCTCGGGGCGAGCAGGCCCGCGCCGATGAGCCAGTCGGCCTCGGCGGCGGTCTGGCCGAGCCAGTACTGCTTGATGAGCGTGCCGAAGACGTCCGACATCGACTCGTTGAGGGCGCCGGGCTGGCCGTAGTACGTGAGGTTCGCGGTGTGCTGGGTGACGCCGTGGGTGAGCTCGTGGCCGATGACGTCGATGGAGTTGGTGAAGTCGACGAAGATCTCGCCGTCACCGTCGCCGAACACCATCTGCTTGCCGTCCCAGAAGGCGTTGTTGTAGCCCTCGTCGTAGTGGACGGTCGCGTCGAGGGGCAGGCCGTCGCCGTCGATCGAATGGCGTTGGTAGGCCTTGAGGTAGAGCTCGAAGGTGGCGCCGAGGCCGGCGTAGGCGCGGTTGACGGTGGTGTCCCGGCCGGGCTCGGAGCCTTCGGCGCGCACCTTTGTGCCGGGCAGCGTGGTTCGGTGCTCGGCGTCGTAGATCGTGCGCAGCGGTTGGTCGGAGGGTGGTTTCACGGCCGGGGCGGCGGCCCGGCCGTACTCGGCGGTGAGGCTGCGCCTGGTCCGGTTCTCGGCGTCGAGGAGCAGCGTGTGCTGTGCGGGGCCGGAGACGGCCGGGTCCTCGTGGCGGGCGAGTGTGCTGAGGATGTGCGGTGGGACGATCGTGCAGAAGACGGGCTCAGAGCCCCCGTTTGTCGTCATGCCCGGCACCCTTGCACCGGGTCACACGACTGTCACTACCCGCAACCATGATTGGTGAAATACCCGGACAAGGGGCCCATCGTTCGGTGACGGAGTGGTATGTGGTGGGTGGCGACGCTCGATGGTGAGTGGGATGGCGCACTTTTTGCCCCTTTTGCTCCCTGGTTCCCGCATACTGTGAGGGTCCCGCATAGTGATACAGGCCCGCGCGTCCGGCGCGGCTCGGCTACAGTGCGGAGCATCATGCGTTTCGGGCTGCTCCTCCTTAGCTGCCGCGGCGAGGGCCTGTAAGTAGAGGCCGACCCCCTCCCCGCGGAGTCTGGCGTTGCGCCGTCGGCCGTCCTTCAGGACACCACGAGGAGCCCACGCATCATGGCCCACAGCGCCAATCGCCAGCAGCCCACTTCCATGCCGATCCACAAGTACGGCCGGTACGAGCAGGTCGACATCCCCGACCGCAGCTGGCCCGGAAACCGGATCACCGCCGCTCCCCGCTGGCTCTCCACCGACCTGCGCGACGGCAACCAGTCCCTGATCGACCCCATGTCCCCCGCCCGCAAGCGGGCGATGTTCGACCTGCTGGTGAAGATGGGCTACAAGGAGATCGAGGTCGGTTTCCCGGCCTCCGGGCAGACGGACTTCGACTTCGTCCGCTCGATCGTCGAGGAACCGGGCGCGATCCCGGACGACGTCACCATCTCCGTACTGACCCAGGCCCGCGAGGACCTGATCGAGCGGACCGTCGAGTCCCTGAAGGGCGCCAGGCGCGCCACGGTCCACCTGTACAACGCGACCGCGCCGGTCTTCCGCCGGGTCGTCTTCCGCGGCTCCAAGGACCAGATCAAGCAGATCGCCGTCGACGGCACGCGGCTGGTCATGGAGTACGCCGAGAAACTGCTGGGCCCCGAGACGGAGTTCGGCTACCAGTACAGCCCCGAGATCTTCACCGACACCGAGCTGGACTTCGCGCTGGAGGTCTGCGAGGCGGTCATGGACGTCTGGCAGCCCGGCCCGGGCCGCGAGATCATCCTCAACCTGCCCGCCACGGTGGAGCGTTCGACCCCGTCGACGCACGCGGACCGCTTCGAGTGGATGGGCCGTAACCTGACCCGCCGCGAGCACGTCGTCCTGTCGATCCACCCCCACAACGACCGCGGTACGGCCGTCGCCGCCGCCGAGCTGGCGCTGATGGCCGGCGCCGACCGCGTCGAGGGCTGTCTGTTCGGCCAGGGCGAGCGCACCGGCAACGTCGACCTGGTCACCCTGGGTATGAACCTGTTCTCGCAGGGCGTCGACCCGCAGATCGACTTCTCGAACATCGACGAGATCCGTCGTACGTGGGAGTACTGCAACCAGATGGAGGTCCACCCGCGCCACCCGTACGTGGGCGACCTGGTCTACACGTCCTTCTCCGGCTCCCACCAGGACGCCATCAAGAAGGGCTTCGACGCCATGGAGGCCGACGCGGCCGCGAAGGGCGTCACTGTCGACGACATCGAGTGGGCGGTCCCGTACCTGCCCATCGACCCGAAGGACGTCGGCCGGTCCTACGAGGCCGTGATCCGGGTCAACTCCCAGTCGGGCAAGGGCGGTATCGCGTACGTCCTGAAGAACGACCACAAGCTGGACCTGCCGCGCCGGATGCAGATCGAGTTCTCGAAGCTGATTCAGGCCAAGACGGACGCCGAGGGCGGCGAGGTCACGCCGAAGGACATCTGGACGATCTTCCGGGACGAGTACCTGCCGAACCCCGAGAACCCCTGGGGCCGTATCCAGGTCAGCACCGGCCAGTCGACCACCGACAAGGACGGCGTGGACACCCTCACCGTCGAGGCGGAGGTCGACGGAGTCGAGACCACCCTGGTGGGCACGGGCAACGGCCCGATCTCGGCGTTCTTCGACGCCCTGCAGGGTCTGGACATCGACGCCCGTCTCCTGGACTACACCGAGCACACGATGAGCGAGGGCGCCTCCGCGCAGGCCGCCTCCTACATCGAGGTCGCCATCGGTGACAAGGTCCTGTGGGGCATCGGCATCGACGCCAACACGACCCGCGCCTCACTGAAGGCGGTCGTCTCCGCCGTCAACCGCGCGGGCCGCTGACTCACCCGACCGGTTGGTTTCACGCCCCGTCCGCCCACTGTGGCGGGCGGGGCTGCCGTCGTTTACCGGCCAAACCGGGGGCGGGTCATGGGCAGGTCTGGTCCTGGGTACTGACTCCACATCGACAAAGTGGCTAACATCACGCCAGCGCGGCGGTGTTGCCGGTGGGGGTACCTCCCGCGCCCTAAAGGCAGTGGGGGAGTTACCGGAGGTGCGACGTGCTCCAAAAACGGGGACGAGACGACCGTGTCGTACGCGTCGTACGCAGAGGTCGGACAGCACGCGTCCTGTGCTTCCGGACGGTGTGGACCGGCGTCGGTGACGGCGAGTTCTTCTGCCCCGGCTGCGGCGGAGACCGCAACTACCAGCGCCTGACGGGCCGCCGCCGCCTCACGCTCCTCGGCGTACCGATTCTCCCGCGCGGCGTGACCGGCCCGGTCGTCGAATGCGCGGCCTGCCAAAGCCACTTCGGCACGGACGTCCTCGACCACCCCACCACGACCCGCTTCTCCGCGATGCTCCGCGACGCGGTCCACACGGTCGCCCTCGCGGTCCTCGCCGCCGCCGGCGGCACCCACACCCGCCTCACCCTGGAGACAGCGGCGACCGGCGTCCGCGCGGCGGGCTTCGACGACTGTACGGAGGACCAGCTGGAGGCACTGGTGGAAGCCCTCGCCGCCGACACGGGCCGCCTCTTCGGCCCGCCGTGCGGTCCCGGGCTCGCCATAGAGCTCCACGAGGCCCTGGATCCCCTGGCCCCCCACCTCGCCGCCCCGGGCCGCGAATCGATCCTGCTGCAGGGCGCCCGCATCGCCCTGGCCGACGGCCCCTACACCCCGGCGGAACGCGATGTCCTCGGGACGGTGGGTGCGGCGCTGACGATCTGCGGGGACGACGTGACACGGCTGCTGGCGGCGGCGCGCACGCCGTCGTAGCCTTCCGGCTTTCCTGACTCCTCGCTCGTATGGCCTGCCTGGCCTTTGGTTGCCGGCTGCCTGTACTCCAGGGAGCAACACGGCCTCGGGTTCCTTTCGGCGGTACCCCCGAGCTCGCCCTCCCGCGCGACGCGGAGGGCGCGCTGGTACGTATGTTCCTTACGCGCCGCGCGTGCTGACGGTCCGTCAGCACGGTTACTGTCAGCTCCTGTTGCCGTAGTACCGGCACCCCGGCACCCACACACACGGACCCCACTCCGTAAGGGAGAGCGATGACGCCCCTGAGTCGTACGCTGCTCGCCGTCACCACCGGCGCGGCCCTGATCACCGGCACCGGAATCGCCACCGACGTCACCGCGGCGACGGCCCAGGCGGCCACCCGCTCGCACTGCACCTCGTCGGTCCCCTACACCGCGGGCCAGGACGGCTACGACACCTACCGCATCCCCGCCACCGTCACGACCCTCAAGGGCACCCTCCTGGCCTTCGCGGAGGGCAGGCTCGACGGCGCGGGGGACAGCGGCAACATCGACGTGGTCCTGCGCCGCTCCACGGACGGCGGCTGCACCTGGGGCCCGCTGTCGGTCGTCGCGGCCGGGGGCGGTGACACGCGGGGCAATCCGGCGCCGGTGGTGGACCAGAAGACGGGCCGAATCGTGCTGGTGACGTCGTACAACGACGGCGCGGTGACGGAAGCCCAGATCATGCGGGGCGAGGCGACGCCGGAACAGAGCCGCAGGGTCTTCGTCCAGACCAGCTCCGGTGCGAACGACGGCCGCGACTTCACGAGCCCGCTCGACATCACGGCCCAGGTGAAGCTACCGAACTGGCGCTGGTACGCGACGGGTCCGGGGCACGCGGTGTATCTGACGAAGGGCCCGCACGCGGGGAGGATCGTGATCCCGTCCAACCACTCGGCGGCCCCGCCGGCGGGTTCGTCCGACACGGGTCAGGAGTCCAGGTACTACGGCGGCCACGCGATCTACAGCGACAACGGCGGCCGTACCTGGCACCCGGGCTTCGTGGACGACTCGTACGACGGCATCGAGAACGCCAACGAGACGACGGCGGCCCAACTCCCGGACGGCAGGCTGTACTTCTCGTCGAGAGACCAGAACGGTCTGATGCCGGGGAACCGGTTGGATTCGTACTCGAGCGACGGTGCGGAGTCCTTGGACCGCCCGTACACCGTCCAGCCGACTCTGAACGACGTTCCGATCGTGCAGGGGAGTGTGCTTCAACTGCAAGACGGCTCGGAGGCGTTGCTGTTCTCGGGGCCTTCGGAGCCTACGGCGCGGAGGTCGATGGCGATCTGGAGGAGCGGGGACGGGGGAGAGACGTTCACGAAGGTGTTGACGTTGTCGGATCGGAGGGCGGCCTACTCGGATCTGGTGCGGGTGGATCGGGCGGTGGTGGGGGTGCTCTACGAGACGGGGACCGAGGGGACCTACGAGTCGATCGAGTTCCGGCGGGTGTTGGTGGGTGGGGTGGGCTGAGGGGGGCCTGGGCTGAGCTGCCCGACATCGACCCGGGCTCGGCCTGCTGATCAACGAGTGGTCAGCCGGCGCTTCCAGCAGGGACTGCCCAACGCGTCGACTGGCCGGTCACGCCCGTGATCATGTCGTAACCGCCGTCGTAGTGCAGGACGGTCACGCCTTTGCCTTCGGCGGTTGCCGCGATGACCAGGTCGGCGACCGACAGGGCTTTCCAGTTGCCGGCGGCGATGAGCCGGGTCCGTACGTCAAGCGCGCGGTCCCAGGCCTCGTCGGGCGTGGGGAGCCAGTCGAAGCCCCGCATCTCGTCGCGGATCCGTTCCGCGTCCGCCTTGGACCGGGCGCTGTGCAGGACCTCAAGCTCGACTGCCCCGCACACGGCCAGCAGGCCCGGCGCTGTGCAGTAGATCGATCACGGCACGGACGGCCGGCTTCGGGTAGCGAGCGAGGGCGGACTTGTCGATGAGGAAGCGCTCGCTCATGCGGCCTGGTGTGGGTCGCCCGCTGCCTCGACCGGCCCGGTCAGGTCGGGCAGGCCGCCTTCCGCGAGCCAGCCCAGGAACGACGCGCGCTTCCGGCGCTTGATCGCGTCCTCCAGCGCCGCGTTCACCGTCACCCGCCGCCCCAGACGCCGCAGTTCGGCGTGGATGCGCGGGACACCGTAGGTGCGGCGGGAGGCGATGTGCAGCACCGTGATCTCGTGCGCGAGCGCGTCGTCGGCGGCCTGCCGGGCATGGCGGGCGGCCTCACCCTCGCGCCACGCGTAGTAGGAGGAGCGGGCGACGTGCAGTGCCCGGCACAGCAAAACGATCGGGTGGTTTGCCTTCTCCGCGTGGATGAACCGGTACAACTCGCTCACCGGTCGCTCTCCTTCACGAAGAAGGCGGTCGCTTATTCAGGATCTCGATCGTCTGCTGCTGCTCTCGGTTCTCCCGCCGCAGCCGCTTGAGCTCCTCGCGCTCGGCACTGCTCACTTCGCCGGGGCGCCTTCGCCCCGGTTGGCCTTCGCCTTGCGGTACCAGCCGCGCAGGGACTCGGAGCTGATGCCGAGTTCCCAGGGCGACCGCCGTGACCGTCTTACCCGAGGAGTCGACGAGCGCGATCGCGTCCCGCTTGAACTCTTCCGTGTACCGCTTCGTGTACTTGTTTCCTACCTGGTGCTACTTCCTCTGGAACCTCAGGTCCCAGTCTCCAGGTGTCCACGATCAAGGGGAAGGTTCACCGTGTGACGCCGCTGATGCCGCGTTCACGCATGAGGCGCTCGATCCGTTTGCGGTTCACGCGGTGCCCGAGCCGACGCCGTCCGGCGTGGATGCGCGGCACTCCGTAGGCGCCGCGGGAGGCGAGGTGCAGCACGGTGATCTCGTGCGCCAGGGCATCGTCCGCGGCCTGCTTCGCCCGCCTGGGCTTCTCACCGGCCAGCCATGCGTAGAAGGAGGAGCGGGCCACCTTCAGCAGCCGGCACAGCAGAGCAACATGGTGGGTGGTCTTCTCCGCCTCGATGAACGCGTACACCTCGCTCATCGATCGCTCTCCTTCGCGAAGAAGACCGCCGCTTTTCGCAGCACCTCGATCGTCTCCGCCTGCTCGGCGGTCAGCCTCCGCAGCCGGCGCAGCTCTTCACGCTCGGCCGTCGTCAGCTCTCCCGGCGCCCCCTGCCCGCAATCGATCTCATCCTGCTTGACCCAGTTCCGCAGGCCCTCAGCGCTGACCCCGAGCTGCCGGGCCACGTCGGTCACGGTCTTCCCGGAGGAACGCACGAGAGCCACTGCGTCCCGTTTGAACTCCTCCGTGTACCGCCTGCTGCGGTTGCTCTTACTTCCCACCTGGCACTACTTCCTCTGGAACTCACGTCCCAGTCTCCAGGTGTCCACGATCAAGGGGAAGGTTCATGAAAGCGAACAAGCCCCACAAAGTTTCCGATGTTGTCTAGGCCCACCGTCAAGCATCAGCCGGGACCAGAACGTCAAACATCACCTGGGACTAGACACCGCCGTGGTGATAGGCCGTGGCCGTCGGCTGGTCGTTCGGCTGGTCGTTCGGCTGGTCGTTCGGCTGGAGTGCGGTCCGAAGCGTCGGACTGGCTGGTGTGGTTCTGCGGGCAGCCGGGGTGATCGTTGTTCGGCCGGTCCGGGGCCGTGTTGCGGGGGTACCGTCTGAGTGTTGCCGCAGAACGGAGTTCGCCGTGTCGCAGAGCATTGAGGAGCACACCGGCGCTCGGATCGCCCGTGTCCGGAAGCAGCGCGGGCTGACGCAGCAGGGGCTGGCGATGCGGGCTCATGTGTCGAAGTCGTTGCTGTCGAAGGTGGAGTGCGGGCAGAAGGCTGCCTCCCCGGCTCTTGTTGCTGCTTGTGCCCGCGCGCTGGGCGTCTCCACGTCTGATCTGCTGGGGCAGCCGTACGCCGAGGAGTTGCGCCGGGACCGCATGGACGCCTTGATCCAGCCGATCCGTGAGGGGCTGGAGAACTGGGATGTCGCTCTCGACTCGACTGACTGCCCAGCACGATCTCCTGTTCCGGCCGGCGCCCGTCGCACCCGGTCGGATAGGGCCGCAGCGGAAATCCCCGGAAAGCCATGGCTCTCCGGGGATTTTCACTGCATGCAGTCAGGCGCCCTTGGGGCGCTTGGCTCCTCGGCCCTGGCTTGCCTGCTCCAGGCGCTCAAGACGCTCGCGCATGTCGGCCATCTGCTCCAGGATCAGGTCCAGCTTGCCCGCCAGGCCGACGTCCCAGGACCCGGGCGGCGCGGACTGCGGCAACTGTGCGGAACCGTCGCCGGTATCCCCTGCGTCTGCCGGTTCTTCCCAGAAGAGGCTTTCGCCGATGACGTACGCCAGTTCTTCCGGCTGCGGCTCGCTCGGCCGGGTGCGGGAGGGGATCTCCTTGCGCGGGTTCTTGTAGACCTTGCGGGCATGTCCTTCCAGGGCCAGCGCGGCCAGGTCCTGCTCGGTGGTCTCTTCACTGTGGCCGATGGCCTCGGCGGCATCCGCTGCGGTCAGCCGGGTGCCCTTGGGTAACGAGCCGTTACCCGTCCCGGCTTTGTCAGGGCTGCTCCCACCCTCCCCGGCGTCACCCGGCTCAA
>NZ_JAVFVX010000220.1:0-5213 GCF_033441795.1 Streptomyces sp. ADMS
GATGAACCTCGACAAGTGCATCGGCTGCCACACCTGCTCGGTCACCTGCAAGCAGGCGTGGACCAACCGCACCGGGGTCGAGTACGTGTGGTTCAACAACGTCGAGACCCGCCCCGGCCAGGGCTACCCCCGCCGCTATGAGGATCAGGAGAAGTGGCGCGGCGGCTGGGAACTGAACAAGAAGGGCCGCCTTGCCCTGAAGGCGGGCGGCCGGTTCAAAAAACTGATCCAGATCTTCTCCAACCCCGTGCTGCCGTCCCTCGACGACTACTACGAGCCCTGGACGTACGACTACGAGACGCTGACCAACGCCCCGCTCCAGGAGCACACCCCCGTCGCCCGCCCCAAGTCCCTGATCTCGGGCAAGGACATGAAGATCACCTGGTCGGCGAACTGGGACGACGACCTCGGCGGCTCGGCAGCGACCAGCGAGCAGGACGTCCTGCTGAACGAGGTCTCCGAGAAGATCAAGTTCGAGTTCGAGCAGACCTTCATGTTCTACCTGCCGCGGATCTGCGAGCACTGCCTCAACCCCTCCTGCGCGGCCTCCTGCCCCTCCGGCGCGATCTACAAGCGGGAGGAGGACGGCATCGTCCTGGTCGACCAGGACCGCTGCCGCGGCTGGCGGATGTGCGTCACGGGATGCCCGTACAAGAAGGTGTACTTCAACCACCGCACCGGCAAGGCCGAGAAGTGCACCTTCTGTTTCCCCCGCGTCGAGGTCGGCCTGCCCACCGTCTGTTCCGAGACCTGTGTCGGACGGCTGCGCTACATCGGCCTGGTCCTCTACGACGCCGACCGCGTCCTGGAAGCCGCTTCCACACCCGACGACACCGGTCTGTACGAGGCCCAGCGGCAGGTCTTCCTCGACCCGCACGACCCTCAGGTCATCGCCGCAGCCGAGAAGGCGGGCATCCCCCGGGACTGGGTCGAGGCCGCCCAGCGCTCCCCGATCCACTCATTGATCAACACCTACAAGGTGGCCCTGCCTCTGCACCCGGAGTACCGGACAATGCCCATGGTCTGGTACATCCCGCCGCTGTCGCCGGTGGCCGACGCCGTTCGTGACACCGGCCGTGACGCCGAGGATCACCAAAACCTGTTCGCGGCCGTCGAGTCCCTGCGTATCCCCGTCGACTACCTCGCCCAGCTGTTCACCGCGGGCGACCCGGCACCGGTTGACGCGGTCCTGCGCCGGCTGGCAGCGATGCGGGCGTACATGCGCGACATCAACCTCGGCCGCGAGCCCAATGCCGCCATCCCGAAGGCCGTGGGCATGGGCGAAGAGCAGATGTACGACATGTACCGGCTGCTGGCCCTGGCCAAGTACGACGAGCGGTACGTCATCCCGCCCGCCCACGCCGAACAGGCCCACAAACTCGAAGAGTTGGCCACCGAGTGCAGCCTCGACCACGAGGGCGGCCCCGGCATGGGCGGCTCCGGCCCCTTCGGCGAGACCTCCGGCGGCGCCGCACCCATCGCGGTGGAGAACTTCCACGCCCTGCGCGACCGGCAGACCGCCGACATCCCGGCCACGCCCAGCGACAAGGCCACCCGAGTCAACCTCCTCAACTGGGACGGCAAAAGCTCTCCGCCCGGCCTGTTCCCGGACAAACCATCCGGCAGCGGCGCCGGCGCGGACAGCGGTGGGGAGGTCGAGCCGAAGCCATGAAAAGGAAGAACACACGCACGGCTCGAGCGGAGCCCCGCCTCTCTCACGCCTGGCAGGCCCAGTCCCTGTTGCTCGCCTATCCCGACGAGGAGTTCGAGCAGACCCTGGCCCTGGCCGCCCGGGTCGCCGCCACCCTGCCGGACCCGGTCGCCCGCCCCCTGCTCCGCTTCACCGCCCACGCCGAGCAGACCGCCCCTGCGGACCTGGCAGCCACCTATGTGACCACCTTCGACCACCGCAAACGCTGCTGCCTCTACCTGACGTACTACGCGCACGGCGACACCAGAAAGCGCGGCATCGGCCTGCTGCGGCTGAAGCAGACCTACACGGCGGCCGGATGGCGCCTGGGCGACGACGAACTGCCCGACCACCTCGCCGTCGTCCTCGAATTCGCCGCCACCGACCCCGCCACCGGAGCACGTCTGCTCACCGAACACCGCGCCGGCCTGGAACTTCTACGCCTGGCCTTGAACGACGACGGTTCACCCTGGGCCCACGTCCTGGACTCCGTCTCCGCCACCCTGCCCACCCTCGCCGGCGACGACCGTGAAGCCGTCATGCGCCTGGCCGCCCAGGGCCCGCCCGAGGAACAGGTCGGTCTCGACCCGTACGCAGCCCCCGTGTTCCTGCCCGACCCCGTCGTAGGAGTCCCCCGATGACCGCACCCGCGCAGCCCCTCACCCTGGCGGCGGAGGCAGGCACCGGTGGCATCCTGCTGTGGGTCGTCCTGCCGTACGTCGCGCTCGCGGTGTTCGTCCTCGGCCACATCTGGCGCTACCGCTACGACAAGTTCGGCTGGACCACCCGCTCCTCCCAGCTCTACGAGAGCCGGCTGCTGCGCATCGGCAGCCCGCTGTTCCACTTCGGCATCCTCGTCGTACTCCTCGGCCACATCGGCGGCCTGGTCATCCCCAAGAGCTGGACCGAAGCGGCCGGGATCAGCGAGCACACCTACCACATCGGCGCGGTCGTCCTCGGCACCATCGCGGGCGTCGCCACTCTGGGCGGGCTCGCCATCCTGATCTACCGGCGCCGCACCGTCGGCCCGGTCTTCTCCGCCACCACCCGCAACGACAAGGCCATGTACGTCTCCCTGACGGTGACCATCGTGCTGGGACTGGCAGCGACCGTGGCTGCGAACGTCGTCGTCGGCGGGGGATACGACTACCGCGAGACCATCTCCCCCTGGTTCCGCTCCATCTTCTACCTCCAGCCCGACCCCGCCCTGATGACCGAAGCCCCGGTTCTCTTCCAGCTCCACGCGATCAGCGCCCTGTTGCTGTTCGCGGCCTGGCCCTTCACGCGGCTCGTCCACATGCTCACCGCACCGCTCGGCTACCTGACCCGCCCCTACATCGTCTACCGCAGCCGCGACACCCAGCTGGGCGCCCGCGCCCCGCGCCGTGGCTGGGACCGCGTGGGGTCATGAACAGCCGGCCGGGAAACGAGTGATGCGCCGGCGCTGACAGTCGCGGCTGGCCGGGGCGGTACGTCAGATGCGGCAACTACTGGCGCTCATCCGGATGGGTGTTGTTCCTCCGCTGGCTCCGGAATCTGAGGGTGCTGGTCATGTTCCGCCCCTGGTGGGCAGGCGGCTGACAGGCCGGTCAAGGAACGGCCCCCTGCTCAGAGAACTGTCCGCCGTCCGCTCCGCACCGGCCGTGGCAGCGTCTCGGCCGGTGCGGAGCGGGAGTGCCTCCGGCGGGGGCTGTCCGGAGCCTACGCATTTGAACTGAGCTGGGAAGCGGCGCTCGCAGTTTCGTCAGGTGGTCCCATCGGTCCATGCACCGGACTTTGATCACTGGTGTCGCTGGTGAAGCGCTCCGCCTCCATCTGCCCCGGAGCGCTTCACCGCAGAGATCGTGTCCCCCGCAGGTCGTGTCGCTTTACGCCAGGGCTGAGCTTCTGATGCGTGTCGCGCTACGACGCGCCATCGTGTCCCTTTCCCAGCTGCTGCCTGTGGCTGACATCACGTTCGCCGAACCCTGTGGCCGAGGAGGACTCTACGGGCGGGAGGCAGCCGCTTGCGTACGGATGGTCATTGACCGCATTCGAACGGCGAGCACTCGGACAGCTTCGGAATCGCTCGGGCCCCGACCGTCACCCGCTGCAGGGCCTGGCCAGCCTCCAGCAGCGCGCCGCCCAGCTCGATACAGCCACGGCCGGTGAGTGGGAGGCCGCGGGAACGCCGAACGATCATGTTCCCGCTACCGGTGACGATCCGGTTGCGGGCCGCCGGGCGGCGCCGTTGTCGTATGCGCGGCGGTGCCGGGAGAGGTGTCGGCTGTGCCGGTATCGCCGTTGCTGCCGCAGGCGGCCAGGACGAGCGCGGCGGCTGCCGTGGCGGCCAGGGTGGTACGGCGGGTGAGGGAAGCGTTCGCGTTCATGGTGGAGGGCTCCTGGGATCAGAAGGGGATCAGGCATACCTGGACGCGGCGACAGGCCCGTGTGTGAGGGCGGTGTGCCGCGGGGCGTTGCCTATATCCGCAGGAGTTGGAGTTCGGCGAGTGAGGGCGGAGCGCGTCCGCCAGCCAGCTCGTAAGGCACCGGGGTGAGGGGATGTGCTGCCGTGGCGATACCGCTGGTGCCGAGGCGGCCGGGGCCGGGATCACGGCGGGGCCGGGGATCGCCCCCGAGGCGCACATCTGGTCCGCGTGGCTTGCGTGCCGCCCCGCGCTGCCGCAGTCATCGGTGTGGCACGCGTATGGCTAATCGGCATCAGCCACCATCGGGCGTGCGGTATGCGATCCGGTGTGTCCGGAGGGGACCGGGCTCGCGGACGCCAGGCCGTGCATGCCCACAAGAGCGACCAGCACCGTGAGGACCAGCAGCACCCGCAGCCGCAGCGTCGGCCGCGGCCACGAAGACGGCGTCGGCGCGCTCGGGCTCACAGCGTCATGGTAGGTGCGGCCGGGGTCAGGCGCGCGGGCTTGCAGCCCTGGTCTCAGCGCACGGTGAGGGTGCCTTTCATGTTCGGGTGGATGGTGCAGATGTAGGAGTAGCTGCCGGTTGTGGTCGGAGCGGTGAAGGTGACTGTTGCGCTGCCTGTGATGTTGCCGGTGTCGAACGTCGTCTTGTTTCCGGTGGCGGTCACGGTGTGCGGGACCGAATCCCGGTTCACGACAATGATCTTCGCTCCGGGCGTACCTGAAGATCCGCCGGGCTGAAGGTGAAGTTCTCGATCACGATGCGCGCGCCGTGCCGGGGCCGTCACTGGGCGCGGCGGACGAGGGGCTGGTGGCGGGGGCGGTGCCGTTGCCGCCATTTGAACAGCCGGCCAGGACGGACGAGGATGACGGTACGGCGACGAGCAGCGCCCACAGCACGCGGTTGCGCCCCGTCTCGCAGGCCCATCCGCACGCCTGCCGCCACCTGGTCGACGGCCGAGCCGGGTCCGGCATGGCGGCGGGGCCGGGCGACGCGGCTGGTGGCGATGATCACTGCCCAGCCGGCCGCAGTCGCCGCGGCGGCCCAGGTCAGGGCCCAGCCTAGACCCGTACTTCGCGGGTCGTTGATTCGTATGGTGTGGCCGGTCGGGGGG
>NZ_JAVFVX010000221.1:0-5194 GCF_033441795.1 Streptomyces sp. ADMS
TCTTGGGTGAGTACGAAGGAAGCGTCCGTTCCTTGAGAACTCAACAGCGTGCCAAAAATCAACGCCAGATATGTTGATACCCCGTCTCTCCCGTTCGGGAGGGCGAGGTTCCTTTGAAGTAAAACACAGCGAGGACGCTGTGAACGGTCGGGCTTATTCCGCCTGACTGTTCCGCTCTCGTGGTGTCGACCCGATTACGGGTAAACATTCACGGAGAGTTTGATCCTGGCTCAGGACGAACGCTGGCGGCGTGCTTAACACATGCAAGTCGAACGATGAAGCCTTTCGGGGTGGATTAGTGGCGAACGGGTGAGTAACACGTGGGCAATCTGCCCTGCACTCTGGGACAAGCCCTGGAAACGGGGTCTAATACCGGATAATACCTTCCCTCGCATGGGGGTGGGTTCAAAGCTCCGGCGGTGCAGGATGAGCCCGCGGCCTATCAGCTTGTTGGTGAGGTAGTGGCTCACCAAGGCGACGACGGGTAGCCGGCCTGAGAGGGCGACCGGCCACACTGGGACTGAGACACGGCCCAGACTCCTACGGGAGGCAGCAGTGGGGAATATTGCACAATGGGCGAAAGCCTGATGCAGCGACGCCGCGTGAGGGATGACGGCCTTCGGGTTGTAAACCTCTTTCAGCAGGGAAGAAGCGAAAGTGACGGTACCTGCAGAAGAAGCGCCGGCTAACTACGTGCCAGCAGCCGCGGTAATACGTAGGGCGCAAGCGTTGTCCGGAATTATTGGGCGTAAAGAGCTCGTAGGCGGTCTGTCGCGTCGGATGTGAAAGCCCGGGGCTTAACCCCGGGTCTGCATTCGATACGGGCAGACTAGAGTGTGGTAGGGGAGATCGGAATTCCTGGTGTAGCGGTGAAATGCGCAGATATCAGGAGGAACACCGGTGGCGAAGGCGGATCTCTGGGCCATTACTGACGCTGAGGAGCGAAAGCGTGGGGAGCGAACAGGATTAGATACCCTGGTAGTCCACGCCGTAAACGGTGGGAACTAGGTGTTGGCGACATTCCACGTCGTCGGTGCCGCAGCTAACGCATTAAGTTCCCCGCCTGGGGAGTACGGCCGCAAGGCTAAAACTCAAAGGAATTGACGGGGGCCCGCACAAGCAGCGGAGCATGTGGCTTAATTCGACGCAACGCGAAGAACCTTACCAAGGCTTGACATACACCGGAAAGCATTAGAGATAGTGCCCCCCTTGTGGTCGGTGTACAGGTGGTGCATGGCTGTCGTCAGCTCGTGTCGTGAGATGTTGGGTTAAGTCCCGCAACGAGCGCAACCCTTGTTCTGTGTTGCCAGCATGCCCTTCGGGGTGATGGGGACTCACAGGAGACTGCCGGGGTCAACTCGGAGGAAGGTGGGGACGACGTCAAGTCATCATGCCCCTTATGTCTTGGGCTGCACACGTGCTACAATGGCCGGTACAATGAGCTGCGATGCCGTGAGGCGGAGCGAATCTCAAAAAGCCGGTCTCAGTTCGGATTGGGGTCTGCAACTCGACCCCATGAAGTCGGAGTTGCTAGTAATCGCAGATCAGCATTGCTGCGGTGAATACGTTCCCGGGCCTTGTACACACCGCCCGTCACGTCACGAAAGTCGGTAACACCCGAAGCCGGTGGCCCAACCCCTTACGGGGAGGGAGCTGTCGAAGGTGGGACTGGCGATTGGGACGAAGTCGTAACAAGGTAGCCGTACCGGAAGGTGCGGCTGGATCACCTCCTTTCTAAGGAGCATCTAGGCCGCCGGGCACTGCCCGGTGGTCCAGGGCCATTACGTCGGCATACGTTCGACGGTGGTTGCTCATGGGTGGAACGTTGATTATTCGGCACTCTTGGCTGTCTTCTCCTTCCAGTACTGTCCTTCGGGGCGTGGAACGAATGAGGGAAGCGGTGAGAGTGCCGGGCACGCTGTTGGGTGTCTGAGGGTATGGCCGCAAGGTCTGTCTTCAGTGCCGGCCCCAGTGAACTCGCCTGTGAAGGGCGGGGTGGTGGGTGGTTGGTCGTTGTTTGAGAACTGCACAGTGGACGCGAGCATCTGTGGCCAAGTTTTTAAGGGCGCACGGTGGATGCCTTGGCACCAGGAACCGATGAAGGACGTGGGAGGCCACGATAGTCCCCGGGGAGTCGTCAACCAGGCTTTGATCCGGGGGTTTCCGAATGGGGAAACCCGGCAGTCGTCATGGGCTGTCACCCACATCTGAACACATAGGGTGTGTGGAGGGAACGCGGGGAAGTGAAACATCTCAGTACCCGCAGGAAGAGAAAACAACCGTGATTCCGGGAGTAGTGGCGAGCGAAACCGGATGAGGCCAAACCGTATGCGTGTGAGACCCGGCAGGGGTTGCGTATACGGGGTTGTGGGATCTCTCTTTCATGGTCTGCCGGCCATGAGACGAGTCAGAAACCGTTGATGTAGGCGAAGGACATGCGAAAGGTCCGGCGTAGAGGGTAAGACCCCCGTAGTCGAAACATTAACGGCTCGTTTGAGAGACACCCAAGTAGCACGGGGCCCGAGAAATCCCGTGTGAATCTGGCGGGACCACCCGTTAAGCCTAAATATTCCCTGGTGACCGATAGCGGATAGTACCGTGAGGGAATGGTGAAAAGTACCGCGGGAGCGGAGTGAAATAGTACCTGAAACCGTGTGCCTACAAGCCGTGGGAGCGTCGCTGTATGTGCTTGCACATGCAGTCGTGACTGCGTGCCTTTTGAAGAATGAGCCTGCGAGTTTGCGGTGTGTTGCGAGGTTAACCCGTGTGGGGAAGCCGTAGCGAAAGCGAGTCCGAACAGGGCGATTCAGTAGCGCGCTCAAGACCCGAAGCGGAGTGATCTAGCCATGGGCAGGTTGAAGCGGAGGTAAGACTTCGTGGAGGACCGAACCCACCAGGGTTGAAAACCTGGGGGATGACCTGTGGTTAGGGGTGAAAGGCCAATCAAACTCCGTGATAGCTGGTTCTCCCCGAAATGCATTTAGGTGCAGCGTCGTGTGTTTCTTGCCGGAGGTAGAGCACTGGATAGGCGATGGGCCCTACCGGGTTACTGACCTTAGCCAAACTCCGAATGCCGGTAAGTGAGAGCACGGCAGTGAGACTGTGGGGGATAAGCTCCATGGTCGAGAGGGAAACAGCCCAGAGCATCGACTAAGGCCCCTAAGCGTACGCTAAGTGGGAAAGGATGTGGAGTCGCACAGACAACCAGGAGGTTGGCTTAGAAGCAGCCACCCTTGAAAGAGTGCGTAATAGCTCACTGGTCTAGTGATTCCGCGCCGACAATGTAGCGGGGCTCAAGCGTACCGCCGAAGTCGTGTCATTGCGATATATACCCCCAACGGGGATCGTGATGGGTAGGGGAGCGTCGTGTGCCGGGTGAAGCTGCGCCGGAAGGCAGTGGTGGACGGTTCACGAGTGAGAATGCAGGCATGAGTAGCGATACACACGTGGGAAACGTGTGCGCCGATTGACTAAGGGTTCCTGGGTCAAGCTGATCTGCCCAGGGTAAGTCGGGACCTAAGGCGAGGCCGACAGGCGTAGTCGATGGATAACCGGTTGATATTCCGGTACCCGCTGTGAAGCGTCAAACATTGAACCAGGCGATGCTAAGTCCGTGAAGCCGCCCTGGAGCCTTCGGGCAAAGGGGAGTGGTGGAGCCGACGGACCAGACCTGCAGTAGGTGAGTGATGGGGTGACGCAGGAAGGTAGTCCATCCCGGGCGGTGGTTGTCCCGGGGTAAGGGTGTAGCCCGTTGTGTAGGCAAATCCGCACAACTTGAGGGTGAGACCTGATGCCGAGCCGATTGTGGTGAAGTGGATGATCCTATGCTGTCGAGAAAAGCCTCTAGCGAGTTTCATGGCGGCCCGTACCCTAAACCGACTCAGGTGGTCAGGTAGAGAATACCGAGGCGTTCGGGTGAACTATGGTTAAGGAACTCGGCAAAATGCCCCCGTAACTTCGGGAGAAGGGGGGCCATCACTGGTGAGGGAATTTACTTCCTGAGCTGGGGGTGGCCGCAGAGACCAGCGAGAAGCGACTGTTTACTAAAAACACAGGTCCGTGCGAAGCCGTAAGGCGATGTATACGGACTGACGCCTGCCCGGTGCTGGAACGTTAAGGGGACCGGTTAGTCACTCTTCGGGGTGGCGAAGCTGAGAACTTAAGCGCCAGTAAACGGCGGTGGTAACTATAACCATCCTAAGGTAGCGAAATTCCTTGTCGGGTAAGTTCCGACCTGCACGAATGGCGTAACGACTTCTCGACTGTCTCAACCATAGGCCCGGTGAAATTGCACTACGAGTAAAGATGCTCGTTTCGCGCAGCAGGACGGAAAGACCCCGGGACCTTTACTATAGTTTGATATTGGTGTTCGGTTCGGCTTGTGTAGGATAGCTGGGAGACTTTGAAGCGGGCACGCCAGTGTCTGTGGAGTCGTCGTTGAAATACCAGTCTGGTCGTGCTGGATGTCTAACCTGGGTCCGTGATCCGGATCAGGGACAGTGTCTGATGGGTAGTTTAACTGGGGCGGTTGCCTCCTAAAGAGTAACGGAGGCGCCCAAAGGTTCCCTCAGCCTGGTTGGCAATCAGGTGTTGAGTGTAAGTGCACAAGGGAGCTTGACTGTGAGACCGACGGGTCGAGCAGGGACGAAAGTCGGGACTAGTGATCCGGCGGTGGCTTGTGGAAGCGCCGTCGCTCAACGGATAAAAGGTACCCCGGGGATAACAGGCTGATCTTCCCCAAGAGTCCATATCGACGGGATGGTTTGGCACCTCGATGTCGGCTCGTCGCATCCTGGGGCTGGAGTCGGTCCCAAGGGTTGGGCTGTTCGCCCATTAAAGCGGTACGCGAGCTGGGTTTAGAACGTCGTGAGACAGTTCGGTCCCTATCCGCTGCGCGCGCAGGAACATTGAGAAGGGCTGTCCCTAGTACGAGAGGACCGGGACGGACGAACCTCTGGTGTGCCAGTTGTCCTGCCAAGGGCATGGCTGGTTGGCTACGTTCGGGAGGGATAACCGCTGAAAGCATCTAAGCGGGAAGCCTGCTTCGAGATGAGTGTTCCCACCCACTAGATGGGGTAAGGCTCCCAGTAGACGACTGGGTTGATAGGCCAGATCTGGAAGCCCGGTAACGGGTGGAGGTGACTGGTACTAATAGGCCGAGGGCTTGTCCTCAGTTGCTCGCGTCCACTGTGTT
>NZ_JAVFVX010000222.1:0-4925 GCF_033441795.1 Streptomyces sp. ADMS
CGGCCCTGGTCGTGCTCGCGGACACGCTCTACAAGTATTCCAAGGGACAGGCGTCCTTGTGGGATGTGGGATTTGCCGCGCTGGACTGCATACCCGGGGGCAAGGGCCTGACGACCCTCGGTGGTCTCGCCAAGGGCCTGAAGTCGCTGGGCAAGGGCGGCCTCAAGGCCATGGCCAAAGGGCTGGGAAGACAAGGCCTGCGCAAGGAGGCGGACAACGCCGTCGCCAAGGGGAAACCGGCCAGCGGGCGGTGCAAGAACGGCGATCCGATCGACATGGTCTCCGGCGAGATGCTGATGACCGCGACGGACGTACTGCTTCCCGGAGTGTTGCGGCTGGCCGTCGCGCGCACGCATGTCTCCACCTATCGCTCGGGCCGCTGGTTCGGCCCTTCATGGACCTCCACGCTCGACCAGCGGCTCGAACTCGACGACGAGGGAGTTCTGTTCGCCACGGCGGACGGCATGGTCCTGGTCTATCCGCCGCCGCAGGGCGACAGCGCTGTCCTGCCGCAGGAAGGGCCCCGCTGGCCGCTGTCCTGGGACGAGGAGCAACCGGGTGCTCTGAGAGTCACTGACCCCGTGTCGGGTATTACCCGGCTTTTCGCTCCCGTGGAGAGTGCCGAGCACGACACCGAGCTCACGCTGCCCATACGGGCGGTCTGGGACCGCAACGGCAACCGTATCGACTTCGATTACGCCACGGACGGCTCGCCCCTCGCCCTGAGGCACTCCGGTGGCTATCACGTGGCCGTCGACTCGGCCGGCGCCCGAGTCACGGGACTGCGGCTGCTCGATCCGGACAACGGGCCTGTCCCGCTGGTTCGTTACGGCTACGACAACGGCCGCCTGACCGAGATCTTCAACTCCAGCGACCTGCCGTACAGGCTCACCTACGACGCTGACGACCGAATAACGTCCTGGACCGACCGCACGGGCTCCTGGTACCGCTACACCTATGACGAGGCCCACCGTGTCATCCGCGGCGAGGGCGTCGAGGGCATCCTGGGCTGCACCATCGCGTACGAAGCCGAGAACCGCACCACGCGGTACACCGACTCCCGCGGCCGCACCGCCACGTACCGGCACAACGAGAGGCTCCAGCTCGTCTCGGTGACCAATGCGCTCGGGCAGAGCATCGTCAACGAGTGGGACCGTTTCGACCGCCTCCTCTCCCGGACCGACGCACTGGGCCGCACCACCCGCTACGGCTACGACCCGGCGGGGAATCTCGCCACGGTCGTCCGCCCCGACGGTGCCGTGACCGCAGCCGAGTACGACGAACTGCGCCGACTTGTGCGGGCGGTGACCCCCGGTGGAGCGGAGTGGCACCACGCGTACGACAGCAGAGGCAACCACCTCGCCACCACCAGCCCGAGCGGGGCGACGACGCGCTACGAGTACGACGGTCACGGCGGCCTCATTGCCGTCACCGATGCTGTGGGGCGCACCAGCACAGCTCGGTGCGACGCGGCCGGGCTGCCCGTGGAGTTCACCGACGCGCGGGGTGCCGTCAGCCGGATCCAGCGGGACGCCCTGGGGCAGGTCAGCAGCTTCACCGACCCGCGGGGACGCGTCACGCACCGGCGGACGACGCCCGAGGGCCGGATGGTGTGGCGCCGGACACCGGACGGGTCCCAGGAGCACTGGGTGTGGGACGCCGAGGGCAACCTGGTGTCCCAGACCGACCATTCCGGGCGTACGACCACGTTTGCGGTCGGCCCGTTCGGTCAGGTCGCCGCCCGTCGGCTGGCCGACGGCACCACTCACTCGTTCGCCTACGACACCGAGCTGAACCTGGTCGAGGTGACGGACCCGCACGACAACACCTGGCAGTACAGGTACGACGCGGCGAACCGCCTGGTGTCCGAGACCGACTTCGGCGGGCGCTCGCTGGCCTACGAACTGGACGCGGTCGGCCTGCTCGCATCCCGTGTCAACGGCGCCGGAGAGACGGTCTCCTTCCACCGCGACATCCTCGGCCGCACGGTCGAGACACGGTACGACGGTGTCTCGGCCAGTTGCACGTACGACGCCGCCGGCCGTCCGACCCGGGAGGCCGGTCCCGACGCCACCGTCGAACGCACGTACAGCATGGACGGTCTAATGCTCACGGAGAGCATCGACGGCCGGACGACGACATTCGAGTACGACATGCTCGGACGGCGCATCAGGCGGTGTACCCCCACGGGCATCGAGTCCACCTGGACGTACGACGACACGGAACGCTCTGCCGTGCTCGAAGCGGACGGTCGCCGCATCGTGTTCGGCTTCGACGAAAGCGATCGCGAGACGAGCCGAGCCCTCCCCGGCGGTGTCACTCTCAGCCACTCCTGGGACGACACGGGCAGACTCGCTGCCCAGACGATGGAGCGAACTTCGGCCCCTGATGGGGAAGAAGCCCTGCTCCAGCAGCGTACCTATCTGTACCGCCCCGATGGTGTCCCTACTTCTGTCGACGAACTCACCACCGGAACACGCCACTTCGCCCTCGACACCAGGGGCCGGGTCACCGCCGTGGACGCGCGAGGGTGGCAGGAGACCTACCAGTACGACGAGTTGGGGAACATCACCCGGGCGTCGAGCTCCGCTGTCGAGGACGGTGACAATGACCGTGCCTTCGCGGGAACCCGCATCCACCGCACCGGGCGCACCAGTTACGAACGGGACGGGGAAGGCCGGATCGTCCGCACGGTGCGGCGGCTGCTCAACGGGCAGCGGCGGATCCGGTCGTACACGTGGAACAGCCGGAGCCAACTCGTCGGCACGACAACACCGGACGGAACCGACTGGCGGTACCGGTACGACCCCGCGGGCCGGCGGGTGGCGAAGCAACTGCTGACCGCGGACGGTGCCGTTGCCGACGAGATCCTCTTTGTGTGGGACGGCACCCGTCTCGTCGAGCAGATCGCGCAGGACGGTTCTGCCACGACCTGGGACTACGTCCCCGGCACTCATCAGCCGATCGCCCAACTCGACCGGGCTGCGCCAGGCATGGACGCACTGTTCCACGCGATCGTCACCGATCTCTCGGGCGCGCCGGCTGAACTCGTCTCGGGGGACGGCGAGGTGGCCTGGCAGCAGCGGACAACTCTCTGGGGCAGCCGCCTGCCCGACACCCCGCAGACCGGCGCCACCGACGAGGTCGACTGTCCGCTGCGGTTCCCCGGGCAGTACGCCGACGAGGAGACCGGCTGGCACTACAACTTCCTGCGCCACTACGACCCCCTCACGGGGCAGTACGTCAGCCCCGACCCGCTCGGCCTCGCACCCGCCGCGAACGACAGCGCGTACGTCCCCAACCCGTACCGATGGAGCGACCCGCTCGGCCTGCACTGGCAGGACCCGAGCAACGGAATGCGGTTCGGGCGGGACCCGGATCTTCCGGAGGGGGATCGCGCGTACACGCGAGACAACCAGTACCCGTCGGGTTACCGCACGCCCACCCACGACTACATGGTCGAGAACTACACCGACGAAGGCCGAGCGATCAGCGGGGTGCCGCGAGACAGCGACGGCGCGCGGATCCCCCGGGACCAGCTCACCTGGCGCAACGGCAACGACGACCTGATCTGGGACCCCCGGGCCAACAATCCTGAACCATTCCACCGTACGGTGACCTACGAACACCTGGATCCCGTAGTCCAGCACTGGAATCGGGATGGCCGATTCTCCGACCGAGCCACACGCAACGACTTCTACAACAACACGGACCACCTGGAACCGATGGAATGGAGCGAGAACTCCCGGGGCGGCGGGCGTATGACGGACACGTTCATCCAGGAAGTCGGAGACGGATACTCATGCAGCTGAGCACGGAGGATTCATGGACATTCGCGCCGCAGTGACGGGCTTCCGTGACGCGGAGCCGCTTTCCGGCCTGCCCGACAGTTGGCACTGGTCGCCGGCACCCGGCATCGACTTCGCGGGGGCGCTGTCCGCCGACGGTAAGCGGCTGCTCCAGCTGAGCGGCCGTAATTCCTACGATCAGGACCTCGCCGTCAGGACCCTTCGGTTCGCCCGTGAGCACGAGGACGCGCTCTTCGCCCGCAACTCCTTCCTGGGCGCGCTCGACGGCTTCGAATCGCCCGCCGGACATCGTTTCGACGCTGTGGTGGGCATCGCGCCCGAGGTCCACCGCTTCTACCGCGTGGAGATGCCGAACCTGACCCCGCACGTCCGGCTGACCTTTCCGGCGTACTCCTGCGAGTTCTCCGGCGACGAAACGCTGGACGAGGCCATCACCAGGTACCGCATGCTGCGCCTGAACCATCTCGGCCGCGAACCTCTCCCCTTCCTGAAGATGCGATACGCCAACACGCGGACGCGAGGCAAGAGCACGAACCCCGGACGGGGTCTCACCGAGCCGGCGCGGCTCGTGGAGGAGCTTCGGCTGATGGACGGCGGAACCGGGAGCTTCGTCGAGTTCGAGAACCGGCATGGCGATGTGTGGCGGGCAGAATGGCACGGCGCCTGGTTCGTCGCCGAGTGGAATTCCCAGAACGGCACACCGAGGCAGATGGAGATCGACGAACTTGTCGAGTTCGCCACCGCGAGGCTGTGCGGCAGATCATGAGGTGCCCGCGCCATTCTTGCTCCTGTGGTCCGCGGGGATCACGGGAGTTCCGCGGCCTCTTGGAAAACTCGAAGAACCTGCTGTGGTGCGACGTATGTGCCGCATGGCTGCGGACCTGCAACTGGCGTACTTCTTGCAGGCCTTGATCACAGCAGCTGTCGCGGCTGACACGGAAGCCCGGCAGGGGGCGGCCAGGGTTGTCGAAATCCTCGGCATTGCAGCGGACTTGGTGGATGCGACGGGCGGGACTTCCCCGGTGGACGTCTTCAGGATGTGGCGAGTCGCCCATCTGCCGGTAGCTATTCAGCAGGGTGTGGGCGGTTCGCCGACCGTGCGGCGTGATCGCTAGG
>NZ_JAVFVX010000223.1:0-4606 GCF_033441795.1 Streptomyces sp. ADMS
CTGCACCCTCTGAAGGGTGCAGCGGCCCCGGCCCGGTCAGTAGCGGACGTTACGCAGATCGAGCTTCCACGCCTCGTCGGGGTGCTGATCCCAGTAAGCGCGGAGTGCCAATTCGCGCTCCGCGAAGCGGCCTTCGCGGCATAGGCCGCCGTGGGAGAGGGTGACGCTCATCGCGAGCGGGGACTCGGTGGTCACCCAGTGCGGGGTCAGAGCGTGGCTCCACAGCCGGTCACCGGGCCCCATCCGTACGGACTCGCGGTCGACCGGGTCGTGTTCGGGCGGTTCCTCCGCGGTGGTCTCGCCCACCACAGCGGCCTCGGCCGTGAGGTGCTGGTCGGGGTCCCTGTAACTGTGGAAGGTCTTCGTGCCCTCGACCTGCCACACGAGCCCGTGCGAGTTGTCGTTGTGGTACGTCGACGAGGCACCGCCCGTGGAGATGAACAGCAGCGGCGCGCACCGTTGCCACGTGAACCCCCAGCTCGACAACTGGGTACGCCAGGGGACCATGACCTGCTCCTGGAATCCGCTGAGGAGTCCGTCGTAGAAGCGGGTGAGGTTGAAGTGGACGAGGCGGAACGTCCAGGTGGCCACTTCTTCGACTGGGGCTGTGCGGAAGGCCGACGTACGGTCCATGCGTACGGACCAGTCCTCGTCTCCGAGGATGGTGAAGCGCACTTCCTCGTCCTGTCGGACGGTGTCGAGGACGTCAAGGGCGGGTGGAAAGCTGAAACCGGTGGCGGTCAGGGTGTCGCTGACACGCTTGTTGGGAGGGGTCCGCCACCGTTCGATGAACTCTTCGGGTGTGGTGACTGGGGTCGTCATCGTCCACTCACGGGGTGTCGTCGGCGCGGCAGATGGCCGCGCACTCTGGGGTGGTCCGGTCCTGCGGTTCGGTGCGGAGAAAGCGACTGATCTCCGCGCGAGGGGCGCGCACGCTCACCCCCGTTTTGCCGTACGGGCAGCGGCGGATCTCGCCGCTTGCAGACACGTACAGCGTCGCGGACGCGCAGAAGGGTCGTCGCCACGGGTACAACTGCATGGCTCGCAGGGCGGTGAGGTGCTCCTGGAACCGCGGAGTGAGCTGAAAGTAGCGGCCGAGGAGATCGGCGTCCTCCCTCTGCTGGGCAAGGTAGCTGTAGAAGGTGGAGCCGGCCCGCTGTAGTGCCGTGTCGTCGAGCGCCACCGGGCTGAGCTGGATCTGGACTCCCGACTTGTCGACGCGCTCGTAGATGTCCTGGCACTCCTGGGCTGTGAGCTTCCAGTACGTGAGGTGGAGAACTCTCTCTGCCGTGTGGACCTGATCGAGCGTCGCGATCGCCGACGCCACGGAACGGGTGGTGCGCCCGAGTTCCATGGCACCGGCCGAGTCGGCGGACACGGTGACGTTCGCGAGCAGGCGCGCACTGTCGGCCAACCGGTCGACGTCCTCGGGGTCTCGGGCCGAGGTGACGATCGACACGGGAATCCCGAACTGGTGGGCGAGCCGTACGAGCTGGCGGAGTTGAGGGTGGTGGGTGGGTTCGCCGCCGGTCAGGCAGATCGCTTCGACACCCGTCTCCTTCAGTCGGGAGAGGGCCCGGGTGTAGGTGGGGATGTCGAGGAAGCCGTGGGCCCGGTCTGCTCGGAAGCAGAATCCGCAGGCGATCTTGCAGTGGCCGGCGGTGCTGATGAGAGCTGAGCGGAACCGCTGCCGGGCTGGGGAGAACGAGCGCTCGGGGCGGGTGACAGTGTTCACTGCACCCCCGTGCTGTCCCATACGGCGATCTCCACGGTGCTCTTGTAGAAGTCGCACATCTGCGGGTCCGGCCGGTCTCCGCGAATCAGGAGCTGTTCGTTGCGCGAGGGGCCCCCGCAGATCGCCAGAGCCGGGCACTGGCCACATTCAGGGATGGGGGCGACGTTCTTGGCGATGCCGCCCAGCAGGTTCGGGTCCGCACGCAGTTCGTCGAGGGTGTGCAGGAAGGAGGGTGCGGTGAAGTTGATGTCGCAGAGGCTGACTCGGTTGCCGGGCAGCAGGGCAACGTTCAGGGTCCGGTCGCTCTGAATGTGGTCGAAGAGCATGGGGCGGCGCCGGTCGAGGGCCTGGAATGCCCGGTCGAGGACGGAGAACATCATCCCGCCCCGCCCGAGAGCGACGAGGCGTGCTTGGTACAGCTCCCTGGCCAGATCCTTGCCCTTGACCGTCCAGCGTCCGCTGGTGGGTATCGGGGTGTTGGCGTAGATGAACTTCAACCCGAGGTCGTCGATGATCCAGGTGACGGTTTCGGCCAGGCGGCCGATGTTCGCGGGTGTGGGGGTGAGGTTGCAGCCCACATGGATGCCGCCTGCGTCGAGGAGCCGGCGGACGTTGCGCCGAATCCGGTCGTCGGCCGGCTGCCCGCCCAGGAGCCGCCGGTGCTCGGCGTTGATGGCGGGCGGTCCGTCGATCGAGATCCCGACGCCGTACTCGTACCGGGCGAAGTGCTCGATCATGGCGTCGGTGATGCGGGCCCCGTTGGTGACGACTGTTCGGCGGACCCGTTTGACGTTGTACCGCGCGGCGAGAGAGTCCGCGAGGGTGTCCCCGTGCTGCATCAGGTCGAACCGGGTCGTCGGTTCGCCGCCGAACCACTGGATGGCTACCTCGTCGCGACCGGCGTTCGTCTCGAAGAGGTAGGTCAGGCCGTCGGCGATTTCCTGCTCGGTCATGTCCGGACTACCGGTGTTGGTCTCGACGAAGCAGTAGCTGCACTTCATGTTGCAGGCGTCGGTGAGGACGACGCGTAAGCCGCTGATCCGTACGGGGACGGGATTCAGGTCGAGTTGGTGGAGCCGGTTATGGAGTGCTTCACGCTGATCAGCGCGAGGGCTGTCGGGTGTGAAGCCGAGCTCGGCGAGAGCTTTGTGGGTCGCGGTCGGGGGAACCGCGGAGAGGTCGGTGACCTCCCCGCGGTTGAGGTACACACTGTCCAGCGTGACCGGGTCGAGGAGGGCGCCCTCGCCATCCCGGACGTACTGGATGTACTTCCCCCACAGGAGCTGTGAGGTGACCACCTGTGTTACGCGGCTTCCTCTTCGAGGATGCCGCGCTCGGCCATGACCTTGCGGACGAGCTCCTCGCCGGCGGCCTGCAGCTGTGCTGAGGCCTCCGGCGAGCCGCCGTCGGCGAGGACGATCACGCCGGGGAGGGTCGGGTTCGGGGCGATGACCGTGATGCCGGCGGGCTCGGTGCTGACCACCAGGATGGCGTTCTCGACCGGGACCCAGTCCGCCTGGTCCTTCACCGCTTCCAGGATCTCGGCCTGCTTGGCCTGGAAGGCGTCACGCTCGCCCATCCAGACTCCGGCCTTCTGCTTGGAATCGACGACGTCGGCGTAGAGCAGGTGATCGTTCTTGTTTCGTCGTGGTGTCGGCATGGCACTCATCTCCTGTCGCTGGCGCGGCGTATTTCGGATCTGATGTCGTGCTGTGCAGGCCTGGAGTTCGGGCCCCTCATGAGGGTGCTCCGGATTCACGGAGCGAGCACATCTCGGGGGTGATATCACGGAGGTGATATTCGCGGGATCACGTGAGTACGCTAAGTTGCAATCCGTCGACTGCTGACACACACTGGCCCGCACGTCGATCTAATCGTCCGGGGCACCCGACCACGTCCCCATACGGGCCTGGCAAGGTATCGATGCCTGGCTCGGCGATCCGTAAAGCGGTGCGATCTGACCGGCGGACTTATCAGCTATCTTCGTCGATCTCGTTTGAATCCTCGGATGCCGGGCGCAATAGCCAACCGCTCGGGTCTTCCGACGGTTCTGGCCACGAAAATGGCCAAAAGGCCCTCCTTCCCTTCTACGCGAACAGCACCCTCTCGATGTCGCTGGAGTGGTCTACCGGGCCGAGCGTCACGCCGGCCATCCCCCTTTCTTCCCTGTGAGTGACGGGCCGCACGGTCGGCCTTCCGCTGTCGGCGGTTGGAGCATGGGGCCGGTGAGTTCCGCCGGAGTGTTGAGTCCCGCAAGCAGTTCGACGATCTTGTCGATGTTGGTAAGTCTTCGTACTCCTGACTCCAGCATGGACAGGAAGGCTTGGCTCAGACCCGTGAGCTCCGCCATATCACTCTGGCGTAGTGAGCTTCCGATTCGCACAAGGTGGCACACTCGGCCAAAGTCACGGGCCCAGAGAGCTTCCCGGACGTCCGCTCGCTGCCAAACCTCTGGCTCCACCTGGGGCGGTGGCGAAGAGGTAGCTGGTACATGTCGCGAACAAGCGCTGCAGAACGGCTCATTGTTGTATCGACTCAGGGGGCGTCGACACCATCGACACTGGCGTCCATGCCGTTCAGTGGCATCCGTCTCGGACAAGGACGAAGGGCTTCCTTCCCGGATCCCCGTCTCAACCGTCGTTGCGCCTGCGAGTGTCGGGGTCCTGCGGGTTTCCTCGCCTACTGCTAAGGCGAGCGGAAAGCGATGGCGGGCATCAGTCGACATCGGGGGCACCGGTCTGCGGCGGGAAGCAGATCTCTGCCCACGCCGATGTGCCAAGCCCGATAGGGTCGTTCATTTTCCACCGGTCGGCCAATGAGTGGTGTGCATCGTGAAGTCGCAGGTCACGGGTCTGGTGTGAATGGTGGGTG
>NZ_JAVFVX010000224.1:0-4555 GCF_033441795.1 Streptomyces sp. ADMS
TCCGCGACCTGCGGCGACGCGGCCGTGCTCGGTGCTCCGGGCGGCTGTTCCTGCGAATTGCGCAGCAGAGTCGGCGCGAACACCAAAGCTCAGCCCTTGCCGGCACAAGGAGCCCGAACACGGCATCCGACCACTGGGCCGTCGTCGATTCGTTCCACGAGAACGGCATCATCCCCGGCCCGGTTCTGAAGATCACTGAGATCCGACCGGCCTCGCGGCCGATCCGACAACCAAGGGCGTAGGAGATCACTTGTGGAAGGCTTGCACGACAAGGTCATCGTCTTCGCCGGCGCTGGTGGAATCGCCACCGCCGTCGCGAAGTTCGTCGGTGCGGGAGGCGCCCGGATCGTAGTCGGCGACGTCGTCGAGGCGTCGGCCGAAGCCACCGTCCGGGCAGCCCGGGATGCCGGCGGCGACGGCATCGTCACCGTCGTCGACATCGCGGACGAGGACCAGGTCAAGCAACAGATCGAGCTGGCCATCGCCACGTACGGCCGCATCGACGGTCTCTTCAACGTGGCCGCCAACATCCATCCCGACGAGGTTGCCAAGGACACCGACGCGACCGGCATCGATCTGGCCGCATGGCGGCGCACCATCGATGTCAACCTCACCGGCTACCTGCTCACGCTCAAGCACGCGTTGCCGCCCATGATCGCCGGCGGCGGCGGATCCGTGGTCAACACGCTGTCCGGCGCGGTCTACGCCGGCATGCCCGACAAGGTCGCGTACTCCGTGACCAAGGCCGGCGTCGGCGCACTCACCCGCCACGTCGCGCGCCGCTACGGCAAGGACAGCATCCGCTGCAACGGCGTCGCCCCCGGCCTGGTCATGACCCAGCAGACCGAACTCAACCTGCCCGACGAGTTCCGCGACATGATCCTCGCGGGCACCCCGGCGCCCCGCCACGGCCGGCCCGACGACATCGGCGCCACCGTGGCCTTCCTCCTGTCCGACCTTGCCCAGTGGACGACCGGCCAGATTCTCTGCGTCGACGGAGGCACCACTATGCGCCCCTGACCACGCCACGGTTGGTTGGTACGACGGTCCGACCGACCGCCATCAACCTCTTCACGGGACCGTGAAACCCTTTAGAAACCAAGGAAGAAGACTTATGGGAAAGCTGGACGGGAAAGTCGTACTGCTCACCGGAGCCTCCTCGGGTCTGGGCAAGCAGCAGGCGATCCGGATTGCCGAAGAGGGTGCCAACCTCGCCATATGCGCGAGGACCGAGAGCAAGCTCTCCGAAACCCGGCAGATCTGCGAGGACCGGGGTGCCACGGTCCTGGCGACGACGGCCGACATCACGGACTACGACGCGCTGTCCGCGCTGGTGGCCGCGACCGTCGAAAAGTTCGCCACCATCGACGTACTCATCAACAACGCGCACACCATCACCGTCCCGGCCCCGTTCCTGGAGAAGACCATCGACGATCTCGATGTCGAGATGCGCAGCTCCGTGTACGCCTACTGGCACCTCATGAAGCTCTGCTTTCCCTACATGCGCGACCGGCCCGGAGCCGGCGCGTCCATCATCAACTTCGCCTCGGAAGCAGGCGTGATGGGCGACGCGCTGTACGCACCGTACGCGGCGTCGAAGGAGGCGGTCCGAGGCCTGTCACGCGTGGTGGCCAGGGAATGGGGACAGTACAAGATCCGCGTCAACACGCTGTGCCCCAATGGCATGACGGACAACATCTCCGGTGGGCTCGACTGGATGGAACCCCGGACTCGCGAACACATCGAGAAGAGCTTTGTGAACAACCCGTTCGGTCGTGCCGGGAACCCGTACGAGGATGTCGCACCGGTGACCGTGTTTCTCGCGTCGGACGACAGCCGGTGGATCACAGGGCAGAACCTCCATGCGGACGGGGGTGGCCTGATCAACGCATGAGCGATTGAGAAGCGGTTGAGATCCCAGCCGCCAGAGGGCCCGGTTTCCCGGATGCCCGGGGCCGGCGAGTGCGTCCCGACGGGGACTCACCAGAGCGTCCCGCGTTCCGAACGGCCGTGCTCTGGCGGACACCGGCGCGCGGGCGACCGCCCCAATCCAGCGTGGCGGTGTGACCGGGCCCCGGCCCCTGTCATCAGGCGGGTCCGCGGCTCGTCGAAACGCGTTGCAGGGCTCCCAACCTGGCTGCCTGCACGGCCCGTTGTCCGGCGACCTCATGCGCATGGACGAGTCCATCCCGGCTTTGCCGGTCATCGCATCCGCCGCCCCTGTGTCCACCGACGACCCGACCGATCCTGGAGGCAACCCGATGAGCCGCAACCCCGACCTTCGCTCCGACTTCCTGTGGGGCGCGTCCACCTCACCGCACCAGATCGAGGGGAACAACCTCAACAGCGACTGGTGGCGCACGGAGCACCGGAACGAAGGCCACCTGGAGCTCAGCGGGGACGCGTGCGACAGCTACCACCGCTACGGCGAGGACATGCGGCTGCTGGCCGACGCCGGCCTGAACGCCTACCGGTTCGGCATCGAGTGGGCGCGCATCGAACCGGAGCCCGGAGAGTTCTCGCGGGCCGAGCTCGCCCACTACCGCCGCATGATCGACACCGCGCGCGGCCTCGGCCTGGAACCCGTCGTGACGCTCCATCACTTCACCAACCCCCGCTGGTTCACCGACGAGGGCGGATGGACGAGTCCGACCGCCGTCGACCGGTTCACCCGGTACGTCGAGCGCGTGTGCACGATCCTCCACGGTGTCACCTGGGTCTGCACCATCAACGAGCCGAACATCCTGGCCATGATGAGCGGCATGTCTGCGGCGGTGGCCGAGGGTGCCGACATGAACCTCGGCGCGGACATCCGGATGCCCACCCCGAGCACGGAGGTCGGCGAGGCCCTCGTGCGAGCGCACCGGGCCGCCGTGGCCGTCGTGCGCGAGCACACCTCGGCGAAGGTCGGCTGGACCGTGGCGCAGCAGGCTCTTGTCCCCACCCCCGGCAGCGAGGAACTGTCCGCCGAACTGCGTTGGGCCTGGGAGGACCTCTACCACCACGGTGCCCGCGGGGACGACTTTCTGGGCGTGCAGTCGTACACCAGCCAGCTGGTGAGCAAGGACGGCATCGTCCCCGCGCCCGAAAGCCCCGACAACACACTGACCGGCTGGGCGTACCGGCCCGACGCCCTCGGCATCGCCCTGCGGCACGCCTGGGAGGCCACGGAGGGGACCCCGCTGCTCGTCACCGAGAACGGCATCGCCACCGCCGACGACGCGCGCCGCATCGCCTACACGACCGAGGCGCTCGGGCACCTGTATGACGCGGTAGCCGAGGGCATCGACGTCCGTGGGTATCTGCACTGGTCCGCGCTGGACAACTTCGAGTGGGGTCGTTGGGCACCGACGTTCGGGCTCATCGCCGTCGACCGTGAGACGTTCGAGCGAACGCCGAAGCCGAGCCTGGCCTGGCTCGGTGGAGTCGCCCGCATGGACGGCGCCCTGGAGGCCGGAGGCTAGGGATCGGGGCGGCCCACGCCGGAGTCCGGAGCCCGCGACGGCCCCGTCACCCGCGACGCAGTCATCGAAGTGCATTGCCGAAGGTGGCAAGGGGACGCCCCCAGACTTCCGCACATGACAAGTGGACGAGAGACAGGGCCGATCCGCCGTTGACTCCACATGTCGTGAGCGATGGCCGGGTGCGTCTTCGATGCACCCGTGCGGCACCCCGATGCAACACAGAGAGGAAGAGGACATCGATGTCCACCCCCCGCTCCTTCTCCACCCCGCACACCCCGGGTTACCACAACAACGAGGGAATGCCGAGGGAGCGGAACGAGACGTACGCCGACGGGCCGGTGGCCTTCCACGACCTGCTCAGGCGCTGGCGTGCGGACGGCGGCATGGACGACGTGCAGGTGGGGGCGGAGGAGGTGTGAAAGCGTCGTATCCCAGCCGGTTCGACGAAGCCGGTGATCGGACGGTCACGAGCACCCGTTGGCAGACGAGGCGGCTCAACCCGCCCAGCAGGCTGTGCGGTGCGAACGGTGTCGCGATCGGTCCGGACGGGCGGCAGTACGTCGTCCAGTTTCTCGCCGGGCGGATCAGCGCCGTCGGTCTCGCCACCGGAGGTGTCGACGTAGTCGTGCCGATGGACGGCCCGGTGCAGTCGCCGGACGACCTGGCCTTCGGCGCGGACGGGTCGATGTACATCGCCGACCTGGTCCCCGGCCGAGTACGGCGGCGTAGTCCGCACAGCGAGTACTTCCTGGTCTCGGAGCAGGTGACGGTGCTCAACGGCATCCCCTGCGTCGGGGACCGGCTTTTAGCACCGGTGGCTGTGGACCGTGTCGCTGACCACGGGAAGGACCGGGGTGGATGCTGCGGACCTGCCGGTCGGATCACCCCCTGACCGCGCCTGCGGCGCCGAACCCGCCCTGTTCACCCACGGCATGCCCGGTTCGCCGCGCCCGTTCGCGGGCCTGGCCGTCGCCCCGGACGGATCCCTCCTCCTGTCGGCCAACGGCGAAGGAAGCGTGTGGCAGTTGAAGACGCCCACTGAGGCTGCGCCAAGCTCGTTTCCGCAGTTCTTGTGTCCTGAACATGAAAGG
>NZ_JAVFVX010000225.1:0-4535 GCF_033441795.1 Streptomyces sp. ADMS
ACATCGGACAGACCCACTGGCCACAAACCTGAAACGGTGACCCGCGAAGTCCGGGTCTAGAAGAAGATGCAGGAGACCGGCAGCGCCGCCGGCACCGCCCACCAGGTACATCGCACCCTCCGTACCGCTCTCAACGAGGCTGTGCGCCGAGGGCACGCCATCCGAAATCCGGCGACGATCGCGAAGGCCCCGCGCCTCGAAGAGGACGAAGTCGAGCCGTACTCGGTCGAGGAGGTCCAGCGGCTCTTGGCGGAGGCGGGGAAACACCGCAATGCGGCCCGCTGGGTCATCGCCCTGGCGCTCGGTCTCCGTCAGGGCGAGGTCCTCGGTATGCAGTGGACCGACGTCGACTTCGAGCTCGGAGTCATCCGCGTCCGACGAGGCCGCCTGCGGCCCCGCTACGAGCACGGCTGCGGGCGCAAGCCCGGCTTCTGCCCGCAGAAGATCAACGTCGGCGCGAGACCAAGAGCGTGAAGTCACGGGCCGGGCAGCGGCCTATCGGCGTTCCGGACGAGCTGATGGACCTGCTCCGCCGGCACAAGGAGGAGCAGGGCCGAGAGCGGGCTCTCGCTCGGGACCTCTGGACGGAGAAGGGGTATGTCTTCACCTCGCCGGTCGGCGAACCCTTGAACCCGAACACCGACTTCCACCGGTGGAAGGACCTCCTGAAGGCTGCGGGAGTCCGCGACGGCCGCCTTCACGACGCCCGCCACACAGCGGCCACTGTCCTGCTGATTCTCGGGATCTCCGACGCTGTCGTCGACAGCATCATGGGCTGGGAGCCCGGCAAGTCCGCTCGGATGCGTCGCCGCTACCAGCACATGACCGGACCCGTCCTGCAGCAGACTGCCGCCAAGATCGGAGCCCTGCTCTGGGCCGCGCCTGCGGACGTGGCGGTGGAGGCAGGCTCCGGGGCCGCCGTGTGCCCCGGTTCTGCCTTGGTCGACTCAGCGGTCTACCTCGCCGACCTCGGTGGCCGACGCCTGGCCTTCGCTTCCCGAGAGCACGCGGACCGGGTGGTTGCACAATGGGGCGAGGACCGGCCCGGGCGAGCGGCTCAGGTCGAGGAGCTGGAGCGGGAACAGTGGGAGGACGAGGCGGGTGGCGGCATCCAGTTCATCCGCCACAAGATCCCTGACCGTCGGATGGTGCACCACGCCCATGCCGTGTTCCTGGCCGGAGGGGAACGGCTCAACGTCGGAAGTCCAGCCCAATGGTCAACGTGGGCATGGGAATTCGAGCCCGACCTGTACACGGACCTGCCGGTGCGTTGGCACACTTCGTGTCGGCCAGGCCAGGAGATCGAGGCCCAAGTGCGCGGCACGGACAAGGATGCCGTCTCGTCGGCCTACGTGGAGGCGTGCGCACAAGCTGTGGACCGCGCGCGGAACCCCGGCACGTACGGCGACGGGCAGAGGTAGGGGTCCTCGCTCCTTCGAAGGGAACCGAATACGGGGCCTCGACCAAGTTGGTCGAGGCCCCGTTCGTCATTCCTAGCCGGGAAGCCCGAGCTCCTTCAGATACGTGAGGCGGGCATTTATGGCAGCCGAGAAGTGCCGCCAGTCAAGGCTGTTCACCAGTTCGACGGGCTTGGGGTCCTCGGCCGAGGACGTGACGTAGCAAGCGGCGTCGTACAGCTGCTCGGCCACAAGGCGCTCGCAGAAGATCCCGAACCGGTCCTGGTACGAAGTGCCGTGCCAGATCGAATCGGCAGGCAGCGCGCCCTCCGCGATGTTGACCTGCCTCCGAGAGCCGCTGCCGTCCTCCATGATGAAGAAGTAGCCGAGCCAGGGCTTTTCCTGCGGATACAGCTCGGCCAAGGCGGCCCGTCGCAGATCCACCGCGCTGCCGAGCGCTTCCTCGACCCTGTTGTTGTAGTTGTTGCCGAAGGAGGGTCCACCCAAAGCCTTGAGCTCGAAGGCCGCGACAAGTACGCCCTCGTGGACGACCACCAGGTCCCACTGCTTCTGGGGGCGGTAGTAACCGGGGAGTTCCAGTCCTTGTTTTTTGGTGACCCGGATGTTCTCGGGCGGGTAGCCGGCTTCGAGGAAGAACTTCGACAAGAGGATCGCGATCGCATCGAAGTGCTTGCCACCGCGTACGGATCCGGCGGTGCCGGCGCCGACCGCGGCCTTGATCGCGGACTGTTCCCGCTGCAGCTGCTTGGCGCCCCAATAGGTCGCTATCGCGTCCTCGAAGTCCTGGCGGGTGACCGTCAAGATCCGTTCTCCTAGTCAGGAAGCTCGGCAAGTCCGTAGACGCGTAGGGCGGCCTCAGTGGCGGCCCTCACGTCTCGCTTGTCGAAAGCTGCCGCCAGGGCTTCTCGGTCGCGCTCGCTGATCGCTTCCGGGTCAGGGACTCGGATCTTGCGGAGGTACTGAGCCTGGAAACGGAGGGTCCCCCCTCGCATCTTGACGGCATAAGCCTCCACGAATGCTTCCGCGATCTTGGAGAGGAGCAAGCCACCCAGCACGCGCATGTCCCAGACGTCCGAGACGATGAAGTACAGGTTGTGGTGAGGGTACAGTCCGCCCTCATCGAGTACGGGATGGATCGTCAGCTTCATGTCCGGGAAGAGCAACTTGGGCCGACGGGTCAGGGTGTGATCGACCTTGTCGATGGTCTTGTACCAGCGGTGGGGCTGTTTGACCGCCACATAGCGCTTGCGCAGCGCGGCTCCGTGCTCATCGAGATACTTGGCAAGCCGTGGATACGCGGCGAGGTCGACCAGGGCGCCGCCGGTCGTCCAGGGGTTGACCAGGTAGGTGCCGTTCCAGTGGAGCGTGCCGCTCGTGGTGTCGCGGACCATGGCCATCGGCAGGAGCCGGTCGTCTTCGATCAACGTGCCGTCGTCGGTGAGGAAGACCTTGTCCGCTCCGGTGGCGATGCCGATGCCGACCCGGGTACCGGTCTTCTCGCTCTCAAGCAGTTGGAAGCGCTCTGTCAGATCCTCGAGGACTGCCAGTCGGGCAGGTGAGGCACTCGGCCAGGAGTCCTCGTCCGGGAACCAGTGCGGCATGCGAGCGGCCTGGAACGCCGGTGTCGTGACTGATCCTGTCTGGTCAGTCGCGTACCAGCGCGCGAAGTCGGTGGCTTCAGGAGCGCCGAATGCTCGCGTGGTGTCCGCTGCCACGGCGGTGCCCTGGGGCCGCTTGCTGATGAGCGTGATGGCGGGGTAGGCAGAGACCTGGTCGTCGAAGGCGTCCACATCGTGCATGACCAGAGCCAGGTCCATGCTGAAGCTCTTGGTCACCAGCTGCCGCAGCCGCCGGCCGTACTGATTGCGCATCCAGCGGTCCGCGCAGATGAAGCCCAGCTGCCCTCCTGGCCCGAGGCTTCGGAGCGCGACCTCGAAGAAGCCGACGTAGATGTCTGCACGTCCGCCCATGGTGGGGCACGCGTGACGGTAGGCAGCCATCCTGTCCGCCGGGACGTCCTCCAGACGGATGTAGGGCGGGTTGCCGACCACGTAGTCCGCGCGCTGGGTCGCTTCGGGCTGGAGTAGGTAGTCACCCCGCTCGATCCAGGATGCCGCCACCTGCTGGGCATCAGCAGGATGCCAGCCGTCGTCGACCAACTGCTTCTCGACGACTTCGCGGCTTCTGTGGACGTTGCGCTCCAGCAGATCGAGGGCACGCACGGCCCCACGCGCGTCACCGATGGGACGGTTCTGTTCGCGGCAGGATGCGCTGATCCGCGACGCCACAGCTCCCAGAAACGCTCCTGAGCCGCATGCCGGCTCCACGAGGTTCAAGTCGCAGAGGGCCTTGTCCGAGGTGTAGCCCACGAGGTCGAGGATCAGATCGACGACCCAGCGCCGCGTGAACACCTCGCCGTGCTCCACGGCCTCCTCGGGGACCGAAGGGAGGGTGTGGAGGGCGGTGTCGAAGAACAGGGGAGTGGCCACGTCTTGACACTACTAGGGAGGATTTCGGCCACGAGAGTTATCCACAGGGATGCCCGCGCTCAACGGAGTGATCTGCCTCCAACCGCGGAGCATCGGGCGCGTGGGTCTCATGAGGTTGACCTTCATGCGTACCGCGGTGAATGAGAGTGCGCTCCAGCCCCTTGCTGGTGCCGCCTCTCGTGAAGATCGATCTCGATAGGAGCGAGATCCGTAAAGCGTCGTGACGATCACCCGGCAGAAGCTGCACTTTGCGAGTAGCACCTTCGGGCTTGACCTCGATTGGAGGGCCCTCAGCACGATTGACCTCGTGAGCGTTGCTACGTTCCAGACGACCTTCGTCAACACCCACGGCCAGCAGGTGACGACGATGGTGCACACCCCATGGGCGTCTCTTGCCTTCGCTGTCGCCGCCATCACCGCGTTTTCCCGCGCATCCTCGGCTGCTGAGCGGTGGATGGCTCCCTCCGGGGTTCGAGCAGAGGTGTGCCCGTGTGGGCCGGTCGTGCCGCCCGGCTGCCGCGCTTGCAGCGAAGCAGCACGGCAACTGAGACCAAAACTGAGACCACGCACGAAGAAGGGCCCCACCGCGAACGGTGGGGCCCTTCGACATCGTGCCCGGTGAGGCACT
>NZ_JAVFVX010000226.1:0-4474 GCF_033441795.1 Streptomyces sp. ADMS
CCCGCGGCCTCCACCTTGACAGGGTGGCGAGCACTCCAAACTGCTCCACAGGACCAGGTTTCGCGGCACTTGATGTTGCGCTGTGCTACGAAAAGAGACTGTACAGGAGGGTGGGCCCAGGGGCGAACTCACCCAACGTACCGGGCCCGTTACGGGGCCTGCGTGTCGATCGCCTTCACGATCCGCTTGTCCGACACCGGGTATGCCGTGCCCAGCGCGTGCGCGAAGTAGCTGACGCGGAGTTCCTCGATCATCCAGCGGATGTCCACCACCGCCGACGACACCGGGCGGCCCTGCGGCAGCTGTTCGAGGAGCCACGCGTACTCGTCCTGCATCTCGTGCACCTTCTCCATGCGGGTGGTGTCCCGCTGGACGTTGGTGGGCATCTGCTGCAGACGCCGGTCCACGGCGATCAGATAGCGCATCAGGTCGGGCAGCCGCCGCAGGCCGGCCGCCGTCACGAAGCCGGGCCGTACGAGGGCGTCCAGCTGCGTGCGTACGTCCGTCAGGTTCGGGAGGAGCACGGCGCTCCGTACGCCCTTCAGACGGCGCTCGCAGGCCTGCCAGGCGGCCAGTACCTGCTGCACCTGGCCGACCGTACGGACCGTTGTGTCGACGATCTCCGCGCGCACCTTGTCGTACAGCTTCCGGTGCGACTCCTCGTCCCACGCCGGGCCCCCGAAATCGGCGATCAGTTTGTCGGCCGCGGCCATCGCGCAGTCGTCGAACAGGGCCTGGATCGAACCGTGCGGATTCGCCGACAGCGCGAGCTTCGCCGCGTTGGTCAACTTCTCGGACGCGAACTTCGCAGGATTGACCGGGATGTTGCGCAGAATCAGCCGCCGGCTGCCCTTCCACATCGCCTGCTGCTGCTCGGCCTCGGTGTCGAAGAGGCGTACGGAGACGGTGTCGCCGTCGTCGACCAGTGCCGGGTACGCCTTCACCGGCTGGCCGGCCCTGCGCGTCTCGAAGAGCGGTGTCAGGGTGCCGATCGTCCAGTCCGTCAGGCCCGTGCGTTCGAGGGACTCGCCGCCGGCGCGCTCGGCGGTGGCCGCCGCGGCCTGGGAGATGGCCTGGCGGGCCTTCGGCTTGAGCTGGAGGCGCAGTACCTCCAGGTCCTTGTCCTCGGCCAGCTTGCGGCGTCGTTCGTCGACGATGCGGAAGGTGATGCGGAGATGGTCGGGGACCCTCTCCCAGTCGAAGTCGTCGGCCGCGAACGGGACCCCGACCATGCGCTTCAACTCGCGGGCCATGGCGGTGGCCAGGGGCTCCTGCTGTGCCGTTGTGCGGCCAGAGGCCGACGGCGTCGAGGCGGCCAGGAAACGCTGCGCGAAGTTGGGTGCCGGGACGTAGTTGCGGCGGATCGGCTTGGGGAGGGAGCGGATGAGTTCCGTCACCAACTCCTCGCGCAGGCCCGGGATCTGCCAGTCGAAGCCGTCGTCCGTCACCTGGTTCAGCACCTGGAGCGGGATGTGGACGGTCACACCGTCGGCGTCCGCACCCGGCTCGAACTGGTACGTCACCCGGAACTTGAGCCGCCCCTGGTGCCAGGCGTCCGGATAGTCGTCCTTGCTGACGTCCCCGGCGCGCTCGTTGATGAGCATCGCCCGCTCGAAGTCGAGGAGTTCGGGCTCTTCATGCCGCTTGTGCTTCCACCAGGAGTCGAAGTGGGCGCCCGACACGACGTGTTCGGGGACCCGCTGGTCGTAGAAGTCGAAGAGCGTCTCGTCGTCCACGAGGATGTCGCGCCGGCGTGCCCGGTGTTCCAGCTCCTCGACCTCGGTGAGGAGCCGGCGGTTGTCCGCGAAGAACTTGTGGTGCGTACGCCAGTCGCCCTCGACCAGCGCGTTCCGGATGAACAGCTCACGGGACGCCTCAGCGTCGATGCGCCCGTAGTTCACCTTCCGCTGGGCGACGATCGGTACGCCGTACAGCGTCACCTTCTCGTACGCCATCACCGCCGCCTGGTCCTTCTCCCAGTGCGGCTCGCTGTAGGTGCGCTTGAGAAGGTGCTCGGCGAGGGGCTCGACCCACTCCGGCTCGATGCGGGCGTTGACGCGGGCCCACAGACGCGACGTCTCGACGAGTTCCGCCGACATCACGAAGCGCGGGGGCTTCTTGAACAGGGCGGAGCCGGGGAAGATCGCGAACTTGGCGTTGCGGGCACCGACGTACTCGTTCTTGACGGAGGCGTTCCGGGCGCTGTCACCGGTCGTCGTGGAAGCTCCGGTCCCGGCCGTGGTCTTCACGTCCTTCATCCCGATGTGGGAGAGAAGGCCGGCCAGGAGGGAGACGTGGACGCTCTGCTCGGGGGCGTCGTCCTCGTTGGGATGGATGCCCAACTGACGTGCCACGGTACGGAGTTGGGTGTAGATGTCCTGCCACTCGCGGATGCGCAGGAAGTTCAGGTACTCCTGCTTGCACATCCGCCGGAACGACGACGAGCCGCGCTCCTTCTGCTGCTCACGGACGTACCGCCAGAGGTTGAGCAGGGCGAGGAAGTCGGACGTCTCGTCGCGGAAGCGGGCGTGCTGCTGGTCGGCCTGCGCCTGCTTCTCGGCGGGACGCTCGCGCGGGTCCTGGATGGAGAGCGCGGCGGCGATCACCATGACCTCGCGGACACAGCCGTTCTTGTCGGCCTCCAGGACCATCCGGGCCAGCCGGGGGTCGACGGGCAGCTGGGCGAGCTTGCGTCCGGTGTCGGTGAGGCGTCTACGGGGGTCCTTCTCGGTGGGGTCGAGCGCGTTGAGCTCCTGGAGGAGCTGGACGCCGTCGCGGATGTTGCGGTGGTCCGGCGGGTCGATGAAGGGGAACTTCTCGATGTCGCCGAGACCGGCCGCGGTCATCTGGAGAATGACGGAGGCGAGGTTCGTACGGAGGATCTCGGCGTCCGTGAACTCGGTGCGGGCCTCGAAGTCGTCCTCGCTGTAGAGCCGGATGCAGATGCCGTCCGACGTACGGCCGCAGCGGCCCTTGCGCTGGTTGGCGCTGGCCTGGGAGATCGCCTCGATGGGCAGCCGCTGCACCTTGGTGCGGTGGCTGTAGCGGGAGATACGGGCGAAGCCGGGGTCGATGACGTACTTGATGCCCGGCACGGTGAGCGAGGTCTCGGCGACGTTGGTCGCCAGAACGATCCTGCGTCCTGTGTGTTGCTGGAAGACGCGGTGCTGCTCGGCGTGCGAGAGGCGGGCGTACAGGGGGAGAACTTCTGTGAACCGGTAGTTCTTCTTCGTCAGCGCGTCCGCCGTGTCGCGGATCTCGCGCTCGCCGGAGAGGAAGACGAGGACGTCGCCCTTGCCCTCGCCCTGGAGCTCCTCGACGGCGTCGCAGATCGCGGTGATCTGGTCGCGGTCGGAGTCCTCGCTGTCCTCTTCCAAGAGGGGCCGGTAGCGGACCTCCACGGGATACGTACGGCCGGAGACCTCGACGATGGGTGCGTCGCCGAAGTGCCGGGAGAAGCGTTCGGGGTCGATGGTCGCCGAGGTGATGACGACCTTCAGGTCCGGGCGCTTGGGCAGCAGCTGCGCCAGATACCCGAGCAGGAAGTCGATGTTGAGGGACCGCTCGTGGGCCTCGTCGATGATGATCGTGTCGTAGGCGCGCAGCTCGCGGTCGGTCTGGATCTCGGCGAGCAGGATGCCGTCCGTCATCAGCTTGACGACTGTCGCGTCCTGGTTCACCTGATCGGTGAACCGCACCTTCCAGCCGACGGCTTCACCGAGGGGGGTGTCCAGCTCGTCCGCGATCCGCTCGGCGACGGTACGGGCGGCGATACGACGGGGCTGTGTGTGCCCGATCATGCCGCGTACCCCCCGGCCGAGCTCCACGCAGATCTTGGGGATCTGCGTGGTCTTCCCGGACCCGGTCTCACCGGCGACGATGACGACCTGGTGATCGCGGATGGCGGCGGCGATCTCGTCCTTCTTCTGGCTGACGGGCAACTGCTCGGGATAACTGACGGCGGGCACACGACTGCGCCGCTCGGCCATCCGCAGCTCGGCCTTCGCGACCTCCGCCTCGATCTCGGCGAGAACGGAGGCACGGGCTTCCGGCTTGCGGATCCTGCGCGCACCTTCGAGCCTGCGCCCGAGCCGGTGCGCGTCGCGCAGGGACAGCTCGGTCAGGCGGGGGGCGAGATCACCGAGGGCGGAAGCGCCGGGGGCGCTGACGCCGGGGTCATGGCCGGGGGCGGAGGCGGGATGCGTAGACATACGCGGTCCAGGATCTCACCTCGGCCAAAATACTGGCGAACCCTTTTGTCTCGCCGAGCGTGGGCACGACGAAGGCCCCGTCCAACGGACGGGGCCTTCGGGTTGTGGCTGGGGCCGGGGTCGAACCGGCGACCTATCGCTTTTCAGGCGATCGCTCGTACCAACTGAGCTACCCAGCCACGAGGTTCACGTGAAACACGTAACCTCAGCGGTCCTGACGGGATTTGAACCCGCGGCCTCCACCTTGACAGGGTGGCGAGCAC
>NZ_JAVFVX010000227.1:0-4445 GCF_033441795.1 Streptomyces sp. ADMS
CCCGAAGACCGGCCATGAGTCGGACTCGGGGTACTACTGGCTCCGCCAGGAGCCGCCCGTCCGAACGCCTGCCGCAAACGCCCCACCAACGTAAGGGACTTCGCTGGCGGTGGCTCACCGGGAGCGTGGTCGGGGCGGTACGGGGCGTGCGTCACGGGCTGTTCTCCAGAAGGGAGCGAGGCAGGGGCGTCGGCAGGCAAGGGCGGGCTGAGTGCTGGTGGTCAGCGCGCCGTCCACGGGTGTGGATGAGCGGGCGGCGAGCAGGGCGGTGGCCGACCGCCTGGCAGGGGTGACCGGAAGGGGTTCCGGTCACCCCTGCTGGGATTCCGGTCAGCCGCTGTCGGGACTGGTCTCGGCGGCTTCTATGTCGGGCCGGAGGATCTCCATGACCTCGGTCTGCCGTTCACTGCCGATCGTCAAGTCCCTGTCCTTAACGGCCTTCCGGAGAAGGGAGCGGCTGAGTGTGCCGTGCTCAGCGAGGGAAATCCGGCCGATCTCCACGAGCTCCGCGAGCGTGGCCTTTGGCGGACGGCCACCGCGTGGCTTGCTCTCCGAAACCATGGGCGGTGGTTCCGGCGGCTGGACGGATCCGGCGGCCGGAGGCTCAGTGAGCTGGACCGCATCGGCCGGTAGCTCGGCGTGCTTGGCGGTCGACGTGCCCGGACGTATCGGCGTCTGGACGGGTGCGGTGTCCGAGTGGTCGGTGGGTCGGTCGACGAGCTGGTGGATCTGCCGCATCAGGACGCCGAAGGCCAGCAGAGCGGCGGTCGGGGGAACCGCGGCGACCACGTAGTCGAGCAGAGGCACGGCGCTGGCATTGCCGGTGCCGCTGACCCCGGCCACGTTGAGCGCGATGGAGCCGACCGAACCGGTGGCCGTGAGGGCGATGGCCCATCCGTCGGTGACGCGGCGCAGACCCGCGCGGAGCATGAGGAGTTCGCCCGCGACAATGAAGGCGTCCAGGGTCGCGGGCCAGGCCCACTGGCGGACCGGGGAGCTCTTGAGGCCGTGCTGTCCGGCGACCTCGGCGAGGTGCGCGTAGGAGAGCCAGAACCCGCCGGCGGTGAGTGCCACGATGACGGTTCCCGCCGCGACGAGCGCGTACCGCTCTGCGGTCTGTTTGGTCGTCATCGGCGGTTCTTCGCCAGGGCGAGGGTCCCGGTGGGTGGGTGTGGAGAGGGTGGTCAAGCGGGGTTCTCCTGGGGTGGTGGCGTAGTCCGTCTTCGCCGTCCTGGCCGTTGCAAGCGCAGGTCAGGGCCGGTACGGCAGGGGGCTCGGTATGCCGTCCTGGCGGCACCGACGCGTCTTGGGGCATGGGCGGGCGGTGAGGGCTGCGGTTCGGTGGCCGTGGACGGATCGATTCCGTCGTGCCGTCCCGGCCGCATGCGCTGTGACCTGCGGTGATACGGCAGGGACGCCCAGGACGGCACAAGACGGAACCGGGTGGCGTCCCGGCGGGCAGCAACGACGGTCATGATCGTGTTGCCGTCCTGACCCCGGTTGCCGTCTTGCCCGTATGCCGTTTGACCTGCGGGATTACGACAGGGACGGCAAGGACGGCAACCGGGGGCGGGGGCTCAGCCCTCGCTGCGGGCGGGGCCGGTGCCGACCGGGTGGACGGTCGGGCAGTAGCGGCGCCACGCGTCGAGGAACTTGTTGCGCGTGTAGCCCTTGCGCTGGGTGCCGTCGGCGAGGCGGACGTTGCCGGGCCGGATGTCGAAGTCGCGCAGCAGCGAGCCGAGCTCACGCGGGCTCAGCCCGTTGCGCCCCCACTCCGCCCACGGGCCTTCCAGGTCCTGGCGCAGGTGGTGGAGGAGTTCGTCCGTGGAGAGGCTGTCGACCTCGCGCTGGGCGACGAAGACCCGGCGGATGTCGGCCAGGATCCGCGCTGAGCTCGGGTGGTCCTCCTCGGCCGCCGCTTCGGCCGCGACCATCTGCGCGCATGCCGCGCGGGCGAGGCGGGGCCAGGGCCCGGCGGCGAGGTCGGCGACGATCACCAGGGGCTCCCAGGTGTCGGCAGCGCGGTCCTCCACCGGCATGGCCGGTTCCAGGTCGGCTGCCTCGTCCAGCAGCGGCCGTATCCATGCGGCGATGCGGTCGCGCAGGTCGTGGAGGGCGGGAGTGTCGCGGCGGGAGCGGAAGGGCTTGACGCTCTCGCCCTCGGCCCGGCGGCGCATGCGGATCACCACGGACCGGTCCATGATCGTGTCCGGCAGGTCGCCGATCCCCGCGAGGGCAGCCATGGCGAAGGTGGCGAACCGGTGCGGGGTGTGGTCGTTGCCGACGACGCGGGTGACGTACCGGTTGCGCTGGTGGCCGGCGTTGAGCAGGCCGCGCATCTCCTCGTTCTTCTCCGCCTGCTTCGGCGTGCCGAAGATGGTGTCGGCCTCGTCCACCAGCAGGGTGGGCGGTTCGTCGGTGATGGAGCGGAAGATTGCCGCCGGCGTGGTGTTGATGGTGAGCATCGGCTCGTGGACCGTCTCAGTCAGCACGTCCAGGAGCCGTGACTTGCCGCACCGCTTCGCCGGCCCGACCACCGCCAGGCGCGGGGCGTGCTGCCACGCGGGCTGCAGGTGCGTGGCCGCCACCCACAGCGTGACCGCGTCCAGCGCCTGCTGGGAGGGCAGGATCACGAACTGGGCTATCTGCGAACGCAGTTCGTTCAGCAGCTCGGAGCCGTACGTCGGCTCCGGGTCCGGCACCGCCTCCTCGACAGGCTGATCCGCTGGAGCCGTATCCGGCGCCCGCTCATCGGCCGCCAGGGCGGCTTCAGGCGCGGAACCGGGCCGGCCGGGCACCGCGACCGTCGGCCATACCGCTTTGCCGGGTGCGGAATAGGGCTCGGGTGTCGTAGGTTGCACAGGCAAGCTCCTTATCCGGTGACGTCGGGCATGCAGGCCCGACTCACGCAGGTCGTTCGTTGGAATGCGGGCAGTGGAGTGTGCTGAGCCTCCGGCGTTGGCCCGCCGGGGGCTTTCTCGCTTCCTTGGCCGGGGCGAGGGAACACGGACAGTACGTCCACGTCCGGCCACAGTCCAGCGTTTCTGTGTCAGCTCAGCGCAGAAGCGTCTGCTATGGGCTCGGGTGGTCATGCGGCCAGGCCGAGCAGGTTCAACAGGTCGGCGGTCACGACGCGGTACGCCTTGCCCAGGCGCAGGACCTTGCAGGGGTACTGGCCCCGCTTGGCCAGCTCGTAGCCCTTGCTCCGCCCCAGCCCCAGCGCGCGGTTGCCGGTGTCCAGGTCAACGGCAGCAGGCAGGGCCAACAGCTCATCTCGCGTCATGCCCTTGGGCTGCTTGGCGGTCTCGTTGTTGCGCATGCAGTGTCCGTCCATGAGTGAGCCCTCGGCGAACGCGGCATCACGTCCGGCTCCAGGCGATCACTAACCATCATCGGGAAGCTAATGTGTCTCCATGACACAACGCCGTTTTGATCCTAGAGATGACGAGGACGACGTCCCGGAGTGGGTGGATCAGGTGATGGCCACGGTGGCCACCGAGGTCCGCAGACGCAGGAAGGAGCTACGCATGAGCGCCCAGGACCTGGCCGACCGCTGCGAGGAGATCGGCCACCCGATCCCGCGCAACGTGATCGCCAACATGGAATCCGGCCGCCGCGCCAGCCTGCCCCTGGTCGACGTCCTCGTCCTCGCCGAAGCCCTGCGGACCTACCCGATCTGCCTGCTCTACCCCGTCGGCTACGTCGACAGAGTCCAACGCCTTCCCCTTCAGCACTCCGAACCAACCTGGGCTGCCATGCGCTGGTTCACCGGCGACAGCGAGGACTTCGGCATGGAAGACGACATGCTCCGCTCCTTCCGCGCCCACGTCAGCCACCAGCGCGCCGCCCTGGCCGCTCTGAAGGGCGAGAAGCACGAGCGCTGGAAAGCCGAGACGGCACCCAACCAGGCCGAACGCGAGGAAGCCGTACTCGCCCAAGCCGACTACGCCGAAAGAGCGTTGGAAGCCAAGTACCGGCTCAGCAGCGCCCGCGCCTTCATCCGCGAAGACGGCGGCACACCACCGCACCTGCCACCAGAACTCGCCGACGTCGACCCACCCGTCGGCGACACCACAGAGGAGAATGATCTTTGAAGGGTTCCACCCACCGCCGCTGCTACTGCCGCGACGCCCACACCGGTAAGCCGCTCGGTAAGCAGTGCCCGAAGCTCTCCAGCCGCAAGCACGGCTCGTACTCGATACGCCAGGAGCTCCCGCCCCGCGAAGACGGCACCCGCCGCTCCTTCAGCCGCGCCGGCTACGAGAGCCTCAAGGCGGCCCAGGCCGACCTCGACCACGTCCGCGCCCTGCTCGGCCTCGCCGACACCGACGACCCCGAGGGCATGGCGCTGATCGCCGCCATGCTGGAGGAGGTCGGCGACGAGAAGTCGCCACTGAGTGGTGTGCATCGTGAAGTCGCAGGTCACGGGTCTGGTGTGAATGGTG
>NZ_JAVFVX010000228.1:0-4365 GCF_033441795.1 Streptomyces sp. ADMS
GGCCTGATTCCCAGTCAGCGGGGCTCGCCTTCCCGGCCGTTGGGCCGTTCCGACGAGTGAGACTTTAGCGGATTCCCGGCTCCCGAGCTAATCGGGGGCTGCGCCCTTTCGAACGCGGATTCCTCATTTCGCAAATACACATGCCAATGACATGCAACCGGCCTGACGACAGGTCGTCGACCGTTGCTTGATACCTGCGGAATGGCTGTCCGGGGACCGACCGGAGTCGGCGCTCACGTCGAACAACTCGGAGAACACTACGTACGGGCCTGGGGTGTGTCAACTCGCTGTCGGAAGGATCTCCGGCGGCGTAGTCACGTGCACGTGACTACGCATACGTGCACCCAGCAGTGGTGGGCCGCCTGACTGCGGCCGTACACACGCATGTACTCAACGGCCGCCACCTCGGCGGCCGTTCCTGTTTCTCCCTCCAGAAGGTCGACCGTCCGGGTGCGGTGGCCTCGACCAGGAGGTGGAGAGAGATGACGCGGGTCTACAGCGGGATCAAGCCGACCGGGAACCTGACGCTGGGGAACTACCTGGGAGCCATGCGGCGGTGGGCCATGGTGGACCAACACCAGGCGGACTCCCTCTTGTGCATCGTCGAACTGCACGCGCTGACCGTGGACCACGATCCCGGGCGCGTACGGCGGCTCAGCCGGCAGGCAGCCACACTGCTGCGACGTCGGGGCTCGATCCGGAGCTGTGCACCGTCTTCGTACAACGTCATGTGGAGGGGGTGCTGCGGGGCGGGGCGGAGAGAGCGCGGGTGATGGCCCGGCCGACCGTTGATGCCGCCTGTCGCGCGATCGGGCTGCTGCCGGCGGGTGCCGAGGCTTCGGTGAACACGGCCCGGTAGACGTGTGCGGTGACTGGTGGCAGGTGCTCGTGACTGGTGGTCCTGATCTGTTGCGGTCGGCTTCAACTGCTGTTGCCGGAGGCCAGTGCCCGGCTGCGGTCTCGGGCGGCTTCGAGCGCGGCGATCAGGGCTGCTCGTACGCCGTGGTTCTCGAGTTCGCGGATGGCGTTGATCGTGGTGCCCGCGGGGGACGTGACGTTCTCTCGGAGCTTCACCGGGTGTTCGCCGCTGTCGCGGAGCATCACGGCGGCGCCGATCGCGGACTGGACGATCAGGTCGTGAGCCTTGTCGCGGGGCAGGCCGAGCAGGATGCCGGCGTCCGTCATGGCTTCGACCAGATAGAAGAAGTACGCCGGGCCGGAGCCGGAGAGTGCGGTGCAGGCGTCCTGCTGGGACTCCGGGACGCGGAGCGTCTTACCGACGGCACCGAAGATCTCCTCGGTGTGGGCGAGGTGGTCGGCGGTGGCGTGGGTGCCGGCGGAGATGACCGACATGGCCTCGTCGACGAGGGCAGGGGTGTTCGTCATGACGCGGACCACCGGGGTGCCGGTGGCCAGGCGGCCCTCGAAGTAGGAGGTCGGGATGCCGGCGGCTCCGCTGATGATCAGGCGGTCGGCGGGGACGTGGGGGGCGAGTTCGTCGAGGAGGGTGCCCATGTCCTGGGGCTTGACCGTGAGGATCAGCGTGTCGGCGGTCTTCGCTGCTTCCGCGTTGGTGACCGGGGTTACTCCGTGGCGGGTGCGGAGTTCTTCGGCTCGTTCCGGGCGGCGGGCGGTGACCAGGAGGTCTGCGGGGGACCAGCCGGCTCGGATCATTCCGCTGAGCAGGGCTTCGCCGATTTTTCCGGTGCCGAGGACTGCGACTTTCTGAGTCATGGTTGCGGTGCCCTCCGGGGGTTGCGTCGTCCGGGGTCATCCTTTCATCGGGGGCGGGTGGGTGGGGCGGGTGTCCGGTGGGCGGAATGTCTGGAGGATGTTTCTCCCTCCGCCGCCCCTACCCGTAACGACGCTGAACGGGCCTCGTCCTCAAACGCCGGAGCGGCTGAGATACGGGACGGTGGCCGGGCTGGTTATGGGGTTCGGCGGCGGAGTGTTGCTGCGCCCAGGGTCAGGACGAGGAGGGCACAGCTCGCGACGATCAGGATGTCTCGTACGAACGCGGCTGTGATGTCCGGGTGGGTGAGGACCTCGTTCATGCCGTCCACCGCGTACGACATGGGGAGGACGTTGGAGATCGCTTCGAGTACCGGGTGCATGTTGGAGCGGGGGGTGAAAAGGCCGCAGAGGAGGAGCTGCGGGAAGATCACCGCCGGCATGAACTGGACCGCCTGGAACTCCGAGGAGGCGAAGGCCGAGACGAAGAGGCCGAGGGCGGTGCCCAACAGGGCGTCCAGCAGGGCCACCAGGAGGAGCAGCCAGGGGGAGCCCGTCACATCCAGGCCCAGGAGCCAGACCGCCAGGCCTGTGGCCAGGGCCGACTGGATGATCGCCAGGGTTCCGAATGCCAGGGCGTAGCCGGCGATGAAGTCGCCCTTACCGAGAGGCATAGCGAACAGTCGTTCGAGGGTGCCCGAGGTGCGTTCGCGCAGGGTGGCGATCGAGGTCACCAGGAACATCGTGATGAGGGGGAAGATCCCCAGGAGCGACGCGCCGATGCCGTCGAACGTGTGCGCGCTGCCGTCGAAGACATAGCGGAGTAGGAGCAGGAGCAGGCTCGGGAGCACGATCATCATCGCGATCGTGCGCGGGTCGTGGCGGAGCTGGGACAGAACCCGGATCGCGGTGGCTGTGGTTCGGGCGGCGTTCAGGGCGGTGGTGGGGGTGGTCGTTGTCACTGGGGCTGCTCCCTCTTCGTCTGCGGCTTCTTCGCCTCGTCCACCAGGTGCAAGAACGCCTGCTCCACTGTTTCCGTCGCTGTGCGGGTGCGCAGGGCGTCCGGAGTGTCGTCGGCGAGGAGCTCGCCGTCGCGCATGAGGAGGAGGCGGTGGCAGCGCTCGGCCTCGTCCATGACGTGGGAGGAGATGAGCAGCGTTGCTCCGCGAGTGGCCGCGATGGTGTGGAAAAGGGTCCACAGGTCGCGGCGGAGGACGGGGTCCAGGCCCACTGTCGGCTCGTCCAGGACCAGAAGCTCGGGGGTGCCGAGGAGTGCCACCGCCAGGGAGACTCGGCTGCGCTGGCCACTGGAGAGGTTGCCCGCGAGAGTGTCGTGGTAGGTGGTGAGGTCCACGTCGGCGATGGCGCGGGTGACGCGCTCCCGGCGGCGGTCGGCGGCTGCGCGGCCGGGGTCGAGGATCGCGGCGAAGTAGGCGAGGTTCTGGCGGACCGTCAGGTCGTCGTAGACCGAGGGGGCCTGGGTCACGTAGCCGACGCGGGTGCGGAGGGTGGCGTGCCCGGCGGGGTGGCCGAGGACCTCCAGGGTGCCGGTGGTCCTGGCCTGGGTGCCGACGATCGCGCGCATGAGGGTCGATTTTCCGCAGCCCGAGGGGCCGAGCAGGCCTGTGATCTGGCCGCGCGGGACGCTGAAGTCGAGGTCACGCAGGACTTCTCGGGTGCCTCGTACGACGGTGAGGCCCTCGGCTTGAACGGCCCTTCCAGGAGGTCCAGGAGGTCCAGGAGGTCCAGGAGGAGGGTCGCTGTAATTCATCATGTGATGAATAATGCTCTCGGTGCGGTGGCGCGTCAAGCGGGGTGGGGCGCAGGCGCGCGGCGGGGCGATCTGAACGCGGCGGTCCGGTTCTGGCGCCTCCGAGGGCTTTCTCCGACTCCGGGTTCGACCTGGATGTGCGGCAGGTGGAGGTGATGGGCTGCCTGCTGCCGTACGAGTACCGCAGGCGGCGGATTTCGGGCGGCTCACGGAGGCGGGTGTGATCGGGACCGCCGTCGCCTTCGCCTTGATCGCTCCGCGCGGTCGTTGTCAGGTGCGGAGCGCGTTGATCGGGTGCGTCGGCGGGGACGTCCAGTCGTGTGCGGGTGGAGATCGACGAGCCGGCTGACGGCGCTGTTGTCGTACGGATCATCAGGCATGCGACCTTTCGCGGTTGCCGAGTCTTGGAGACCCTGGAGGCATGGGGGCCTGTAGCCATGGGGCCCTGGAGGGGGTGCCTCAGGAACGGGGGGCTTGGGCGGGCTTCGGCAAGTGAGGCGTGCGTGTGCGGCGGTTCTTCGGAGGGGTGGGCCGCTGCGCGGGATGGCGTGCCGCCGGATGATGTAGCCGATCAAGGCGTCGGAATCCGCAGGCCGGGGGCGGCGGCCCGGCCAGACTGGGTGTTCGACTCGCCCCAGCAGGGCACCTCGTGGACTGTCGGCCCGTCCGAATTCGTCAGGGCCTCGTACCGGAACGCGCAGCGCTTGATCCCCTGCACCACGACGCGGGACACAACCCTGCGCGATGGCATGAGGTAGCGGGGGTGGGTGTGAGTGCAGGGCGATTCGGGTGTGGGTGCGCGGGACGGAGCGGGGGCGGGTGAGCGGAGCGGGGGCGGAGCGGGGGCGGGGGGGGGGGGGGGG
>NZ_JAVFVX010000229.1:0-4338 GCF_033441795.1 Streptomyces sp. ADMS
CTGGCGACCTCAACCTTGGCAAGGTTGCGCTCTACCAACTGAGCTACGTCCGCATCGCGTCCCGTACGTGTGGTACGTGCCGTGGCGCGAGACCAACTATACCCAACCCCGAAGCCGTGCGAGCCGCACTGCCGCATGCCGGTTCTCCGCCCCGAGCTTCGATACGGCCGACGACAGATAGTTCCGTACGGTGCCCTGTGACAGCGCGGCCCGTTCCGCGATCTCCGCGACCGGCGCACCGTCGGCGGCGAGTTCGAGCACCTCGGCCTCGCGCGAGGTCAGCGGCGAGTCTCCGGCGGAGATCGCGTCGGCGGCCAACTCGGGGTCGACGTAACGGTTTCCGGCGTGCACGGTACGGATGATCTCGGCGAGGCGCTGCGCGCTGACGGTCTTGGGGACGAACCCCCGCACACCCGCCTCAAGTGCCCGCTTCAGATGTCCGGGGCGGCCGTGACTGGTCACGATCAGCACCCGGCACTCCGGCAGGTCGCCCCGCAGGGATGTGGCGACCTTCACACCGTCGGCGCCCGGCATCTCAAGATCGAGTACCGCCACGTCGGGCCGGTGCGCCCGGGCCATGGCCAGTGCCTCGGGCCCGGTGGCGGCTTCGGCGACGACCACGAGATCGTCCTCCAGCGCGAGCAGCGCGGCCAGCGCACCCCGGATGAGGTGCTCGTCGTCGGCGAGCAGCAGTCGTACACCGCTCATGAAGTGACCTCATTCACAACGAACCCGGCACCAGACCCCACCCCAGAACCAACACCCGACCCCGACCCCGACCCCGAGTCCGACCCTGAGCCCGAGTCCGAGTCCGAGTCCGACCCTGAGCCCGAGTCCGAGTCCGAGTCCGAGTCCGACCCTGAGCCCGATCCCGATCCCGAGCCCGAGCCCGAGCCCGAGCCCGAGCCCGAGCCCGAGCCCGACCCCGACCCCGACCCCGACCCCGACCCTGAACCCGAGCCCGAGCCCGAGCCCGAGCCCCAAGCCGACCCCGATACCGCAGGCAACGGCACAGTAGCGACCACCCGAAACCGCCCCCCGCCCCCGCCCGCATCCGAATCCCCACCCCCGCCCGGACCCGCACCGTCGCCCGCCCTCGCGATCCCCGCGATCCCCGCGCCCGCGCCTCCCGCCCCCACGACCCCAGCCTCCAGCCGCCCGTCAACGGCGGACAACCGTTCCCGCAGCCCCACAAGCCCGGACCCCGTCCCCTTCGCTGTCCCCGTCCCCGAGCCCTCACGCACCGGCCGCCCGACCCCGTCGTTCTCCACGGTCAGCACCACGCGCCCGTCACCAACGCGCACCCGCACCCCACACCACCCGGCATTCCCGTGCCGCAGCACGTTGGTCGTCGCCTCCCGCACCACCCACCCGAGCGCCGACTGCACGCCCCCCGGCAACCCGGTCGCTTCCCCGGTCACCTCGCATGAGATCCCCGCAGCGGTCAACACCCCTTGCGCGCCCAGGAGTTCCGCACCCAGGTCAGCCTCGCGGTACCCCCGTACGACATCCCGGACCTCCCGCTGCGACTCGCGCGCGATTCGCTGCACCTCGATCATCTGGTCGACAGCCTCGGGCCGTTCGCGCCGGGCGAGCTGTACGGCCAGCTCGCTCTTGAGGGCGATCACCGCCAGGTTCCGCCCCATCACATCGTGCAGATCGCGTCCGAACCGCAGCCGTTCCTCGGCGACGGCGAGCCGGGTCCGGGTCTCGCGGGCCTCGTCGAGTTCGTACACGACCTTGAGCAGCCAGACGGAGAGTGCGCAGGTGAACGCGATGAACCCGGCGCTGAGCAGCACCGCGAGGCCCGTGCCGAAGGCGCCGCCACCCGGAAAGCCCAGGAGGAAGGCCGCGACGGCCGAGCCCACGCCAAGGCCGGCCACCATCGCCAGCATCCGCATCCGGCTGCGCATCCCGAGGGTGAGACTGCCCGCGCCGAAGGACAACACCCCCACGAACAGTGAGCCCGCGCCGGTCTCCATGTCGTCGCCGCCCGGCCCGTGGGTGGCCAGGACGAGGGCGCCGGCACCGATGAGCGCGGTGGCACTGCCGAGTGCGACCAGCAGGCGTACGGGCTGGTCCCGGGTCCCGCGAATCCAGTCCAGCGCCCGGGACGCGGTCACCGCACAGAGCACGGCGTGTACGCACACCACCAGCAACAGCCAGAGCGCGAGCCGTGCCTCCATCAGCCCGAACACGGGCAGCCCGATCGCGGTGATCTCGACGAAGGCGACCACATGGAAGGTCCAGCGTGTGTACGTCTCCACCTTCGCCGGCGTGCTCTTGCGCCCCCACCAGCTCCCAGGCCTGCGCATTCTTCTGATCCCCCGTACCTCAGCGCCGCGGTTCCCAGCGGAACCACCGTCGTACAGCAAACACCGACAGGACGGTCCAGGCCAGGCCGGTCAGTACGGCACCCAGGGCCTCGTACGCGGACAGGTCACCGGTCCAGGCACCGCGGACGAGGGTGATCACGGGCGTCAGCGGGAGGAGTTCGCAGAAGGTGGCGACCCGGTCGGGCAGCACCTCCAGCGGGACGGTGATCCCGGAGCCGAGGAACGAGACGAGCATCAGCGGCAGCGAGGTGACCTGCGCGCTCTCGGTGGTCCGGCTGAAACTGGCGGTGAGCGCGGCCAGCGCCACGCACATCACCAGACCCAACAGCAGTCCGATGACCGCGAGGTGGGGCGCCGGGGGCGCGTCGACATCGAGCAGCACGGCACAGCCGGAGGCCAGCAGCAGACTCTGTACGAGGCCTGTCGTGGCCGCTGGGAGCGCCGCCCCGGTGAGTATCTCGATGTCGCGCAGCTCACCGGTGCGCAGCCGCTTGAGGACGAGTTCCTCGCGCCGGGCGACGAAGACGCCGACCAGCGCCCCGTACACGGCGAAGAGCAGCGAGAAGCCGATCGCGGCGGGCAGGATGACCGTCCCGATGCTGAGTCCGGCCTCCTTCAGGTCCATCCCGTCGACGACGGACCGCACACTGAACGGCATCACCAGCGGCACGAACAGGGCCGAGACGAGCATCCCCCTGTTCCGCAGGAACAACGTCAACTCGGCCTGCGCCAGGGCCCGCATCCGCCCCGCAGGAGTGGTACTTCCGGTACCGACAACCGCACTCACGCGACACGCTCCCCAGCCGCATCAGCCGCATCAGCCGCATCAGCCGCATCAGCCGCAACCGAAGAACTAGCGGCCCCGGACGCCTCTCGCGCGATCCGCAAAAACGCCTCCTCCAACGAGGCCGACCGCACGTCCAGCCCTCGCAGAGGCACCCCGGCCCCCTCGGCCCACACCAGCAACCGCGTGGCCGCGCGCTGGAGTTCATGCGTCCGCAGCCGCACGACCCGCCCCTCCTCCTCGTACCCGCTCACGCCGAGCGAGCCGAGCGGCGGCAGATCGCCCACGAAGTACCCGGCGGGCAGCTCGAAGGAGATGCGGGACGGCTGCGAGGCGGTCACCTCGGCAGGCGTGCCGGCGGCGGCGATGCGCCCCTCGTGCAGGATCGCGAGGCGGTCGGCGAGATCCTCCGCCTCCTCCAGGTAGTGCGTGGTGAGCAGCACGGTCGTACCGCCGGCTCGCAGCTCCCGTACCAACTCCCAGGTGTCCCGGCGCCCTTCGGCGTCGAGGCCGGTCGTCGGTTCGTCGAGGAACAGCACCTCGGGGTCGCCGAGGAGCGCGAGGGCGAGGTCGAGGCGCCGCCGTTCACCGCCGGACAGCTGCTTCACGCGTACGTCGGTCCGCTTCTCCAGTCCGACGAGCGCGAGCGCCTCCCTTTCGGGCCGCGCTCCGCTCGTACACCCGGCCCACATCCGCGCGGTCTCGCCGACGGTCAGCTCGGAAGGGAAGCCGCCCTCCTGGAGCATCACGCCCGTACGCGGCCGTACGGCGGCCCGCTCGGTGTACGGATCATGGCCCAGCACCCGCACGCGCCCCCCGGCCGGCGGCGCCAGCCCCTCCAGCAGCTCGACGGTCGACGTCTTGCCCGCGCCGTTGGTGCCCAGCAGGGCAAAGATCTCGCCGCGGCCCACGGAGAAGGACACCCCGCGCACCGCCTCGAACCCGCCCCCGTACACACGCCGCAGGTCAGTGACCTCAATCACGTGTTCGTGTTCGTTCGTATCCATGCCCTCAGCATCCCGGCCGGGTGGAGGGGATGGCAGTGCGTGGTGTCATCACCGCGCATGACAAATGTCAGACGCCCATGATTCAGTCGCCTTCGATCAGAGGCCCGTGATCAGACGCCCATGAAAAGCGAACGCGAAGAAGACCCCGGTCGAAACGACCGGGGTCTTGATCTGGAGCGGACGACCAGGTTCGAACTGGCGACCTCAACCT
>NZ_JAVFVX010000022.1:0-44463 GCF_033441795.1 Streptomyces sp. ADMS
TCCGGTGCGTGCTCTCGGCGTGCCGGCCGCAAGCCCTCGTACTGGACGTACCTGGACTTTCGGCCGGTGCGGCGAGTGGGGGCACCTCCCACGCCCTCAAGGCAGTGGGGGAGCGTGCCGGGAGTCGCGACGGGGCGGACGTCGCCTGCCGCGGTACTAGCCACACCCCCCGGGGGGAAACTCGGGCCGGCGGCATCCCGGCGCCGCCGGCCCGTCCCGACGTGAGGCAGGGGCCGACCCCTGCGCCCCGCCCCTGCCTCCGCCCACCACCCGCCGTAGACTGCGACGGCAACTACAACTACGACGGTGAGGCGTGCCGGTGCGATCCTGGCAACGTTGTCTGGACGCGGCGGGAGTGCACAGCGGTGCCGACCGCGCCGCCTATCTGAAGGCCAAGCAGTTCATGGTGAGCCGGGAACCCGCCGGACATCTGGCGGTACGGCTGTTGATCCCGGCCCGTCTCCAGCCCCACATCCTGGCCGGGTACGCGTTCGCGTCGTTCACGGACGACCTGTGCGACCGGGGCACCGTGCCGGAGCGGACGCGTCGCTACGAGGGCTGGGCCGAGCAGGTGCGCACCGCCCTGGACACGGGAATCGCCCGCCACCCCCTGCTGCGGGCCTTCCTGCACACCGCCGAAGCGCGTGAACTGCCGCGCTCCTGGGTGGACTCATACCTCATCGGCGCCCAAGTCGACCTGGACTTCCCCGGGTTCACGACCGAGGGTGACCACCAGGCGTACATCGAGAAGCTCACCTGGCCGTTCCTCATGATCACCTCGGGCCTGTCGATGCCGGGCGGCGGCAGCCGGGCCTACGCGGACAGCTGCCGGCTGCTCGCCGACGCCTGCCAGCGCACCGACTTCCTCACCGACCTGGCCGAGGACCTGCGCGACGGACGCCTCTACCTCCCCACCGACGACCTGGAGAAGCACGGCGTCGTACGGGCGGACCTGGAACGCGGCCGAGACCTCCCGGGCGTCCGGTCCCTGCTCTCCGCGACGGCCGCGACGGCCCACGCCACGCTCCGCGAGTCAACCCGGATCGTCGCGGAACTCCCCGAGGAACAACGCCCGCTGACCCGCTTCGTGATCCTCCTGCACGACCACCGCCTGCGCCGGGCGAGGGCGATGGGCGCAGCGGTCACCCGCCGCGCCGTACGGGACAACCCGATCGAGTGCCTGCGCATACTGGCGGCCTCACACGGACGGACCCCGGACCTGCCCGCACGTCTGGCGAAGGGCGCGTAAACCGCTTTCAGGGGCGCGGAACCGTATCGTCCGCGGCTCCGCCGCGTGGGCGCGACAAGCCCCGACCGACCCGCGGCCCACGAACTACTTCAGCGCACGGTCCTTCACAGCCTCCGGCCGTTCACCACTGCTCTCCGCCGCCCGGACGACCACACGGGCCCGCGGCCCCATGAACAGGTACGACAGCCCGAACCCCGCGAGAACCACCGCCGCCCCGCCCACAGCGTCAAGCACCCAGTGATTGCCGGTGGCGACAATCGCGGAGACGGTGAACAACGGATGCAGCAGCCCCAGCGCCTTTATCCACCACTTCGGCGCGACGATCGCGATGACGAGCCCGCACCACAGCGACCACCCGAAGTGCAGCGACGGCATCGCGGCGTACTGGTTGGTCAGCTCAGTGAGCGTGCCGTAGTCCGGCCTGGAGAAGTCCTGGACGCCGTTCACGGTGTCGATGACGCCGAGGCCCGGCATCAGGCGCGGCGGCGCCAGCGGGTAGAGCCAGAAGCCGACGAGGGCCAGCAGGGTGGCGAAGCCGAGGGAGGCGCGGGCCCAGCGGTAGTCGACCGGGCGGCGCCAGTAGAGAACGGCGAGGACACTCAGGGGCACGACGAAGTGGAACGACGTGTAGTAGAAGTCGAAGAAGTCCCGCAGCCAGCCGATCTTCACGACCGTGTGGTTCACCCAGAGCTCGATGTCCATGCGCAGGAACTTCTCGAGGTCGTGGATCTGATGGCCGTGCGCCTCGGCGGTGGACCGGCCGCCGGTGGTCGTGCCGCCGGTCGCGGCGAGCCGAACCTTCTGGTAGGCGGCGTACGTGACCCGGATCAGCAGCAGTTCGAGGAGCAGGTTCGGGCGGGTGAGCACCCGGCGCATGAAGGGCAGGAGAGGGACGCGGCCGAAGCGGGCGGGAACCGGCGCCGCGTAGTCCGTCGGGATCGGTGCGCGGTAGTACTCCGAGGTCCGGGACAGGAACGGGACGACGGTGGCGGCGGCGATCGCGGCCAGCAGCACGATGTTGTCGCGGACCGGGTAGAGGGCGCCCATGTTCGGGATGACCATCTTGGCGGGCAGCGTCATCACGATGACGACGGCGACGGGCCACATGTAGCGGTCGGAGGCGCGTTTGCCGACCCGGCCGACGACCGCGAGGAGCACCCACAGCAGTTGGTGCTGCCAGGTCGTCGGGGACACGGCGATGGCCGCGCAGCCCGTGATCGCCACGGCCAGCAGCAGCTGGCCGTCCTGGGCGTAGCGCACCGCCCGGCGCAGGCCGAGAGCGGCGACGCCCGCGCCGAGCATCAGGAACAGGGTGATTTCGAGGGGGCCTTCGACGCCCAGCCGCAGCAGGGCGCCGTGCAGGGACTGGTTGGCGAGGCCGTCGGCGGCGCCGCCGAGCCCGGCCCCGCCCATGTGGTGCACCCAGTAGGTGTAGGAGTCGTCCGCCATGGCGACCCAGGCGAGCGCGGTGCAGGCGGCGAAGGTGATTCCGGCGGAGACGGCGGCCCGGCGCCGCCCGGTGAACCACAGCAGCGGCGCGAACAGCAGCACGGTGGGCTGGAGGGCCGCCGCGAGGCCGATCAGGGCGCCGGCGGCCCGTTCCTCGCGCGCGACGAAACAGCCGAGCAGGACCAGCAGGACGGGGATGATGCTGGTCTGGCCGAGGTGGAGGGCGTTGCGCACGGGCAGCGACAGCATCAGCAGGCTGATGGCGACGGGCGCGGCGAGCAGCGAGGTGCGGCGGCTCACGGGTGCCGGCAGGGCGCGGGCGGCGACCAGGCCGAGGGCGACGACCAGCAGCAGTGTGCCGAAGGTCCAGCCCCAGCCGAGGGCCTGCTCGGCGGCTTTGGTGAGCGGTTTGAGGACGAGTCCGCCGAAGGGGGTACCGGTGAACTGGGTCGAGTCGTAGAGCGAGCCGTTCACATGCAGGACGCCGTTGGTCCCGACCCAGGTCTCCAGGTCGGTCAGCCGGTCCGTCTTCGGGGTGCTGAGGACGGCGGCCACCTGTCTCACCGCGAGAACGGCGACAACGAGCCAGAGCGCCACGCGGGCCGCTCTCAGCCGTGCCTGCGCCGTCCCGGCGGCGCCCACTCCGAAGGCACCTCCCGCTCCACCACCGTGCTCTGCGTTTGCCACGCCTCGTAGGCCTCCCGCCCCGTCCGTCCCATACACCCCATGGGTACCGCTTGGTCCCACGCGTCTCATCCTGTACGAATCCCTAGAGAATCGCACCGCCTCCGATGTGAGACGCGAGCAACCCCCTCTTCACCTGAGAGACCCCTGCCTTTTGTCCGCACGACGATAGTCGGCCTGGCGTCGAGTTCCCGACCCCGATTGCGGCGCGGACCGCGCGGAGGCGGGAAACCGGCCGGTTCCAGGCTGGATCGGACGGCCTCCGTCCGAAGCCGACCATGGTCTGTCCGGGCCCGTCGCGGTCACCCCACGGTGGTCGCGTCGAAATCCAGGCTCCGGTGAGCCGCACGCCCGCGCCCCCGGGCCGGCGAGACGGTCCACGAACTCGACGGGGCGCGGATCACCGACCTGATCGCCCGTGAGGGCTACAAATAACTCGGCACACACACGAGCGGAAGGCACGACTCTCATGAGCGAGTCCCAGCGCTGGGCAGACGTCGACGACTACTTCACCGCCCTCCTGGTCCCGGCCGACGACGCCCTGGAGGCGGCCCTGCGCGACAGCGCGGCGGAGGGGCTGCCGCCGATCAGCGTCGCACCGAACCAGGGCAAGCTGCTCCATCTCCTCGCCCGCATCCAGGGTGCCCGCCACATCCTGGAGATCGGCACGCTCGGCGGCTACAGCACCATCTGGCTGGGCCGCGCCCTCCCGGCCGACGGCCGGCTGATCACCCTGGAGTACGACGCGAAACACGCCGACGTCGCCCGCCGCAACCTCGCCCGGGCCGGCCTCGACGGCATCGCCGAGGTGCGGACGGGCCCCGCCCTGGAGTCGCTGCCCAAACTGGCGGACGAGAACCCCGAGCCGTTCGACCTGGTCTTCATCGACGCCGACAAGGTCAACAACCAGCGCTACGTGGAGTGGGCGCTGCGGCTGACCACCACGGGCAGCCTGATCATCGTCGACAACGTGGTGCGCGGCGGCGCGGTGACCGACGCGGACTCCACCGACCCGGGTGTGCGCGGCACCCGTGCCGCTCTCCGGCTCATCGCCGAGCACCCGAGGCTGAGCGGCACGGCGGTACAGACGGTGGGCAGCAAGGGGTACGACGGCTTCGCACTGGCAAGGGTCGTCGCCTGACCGGCTGCGAGCCTCAACCTTCGTGGTAAAAGCCCACGTTGACGCTGCGCGGCCCGGTGCGGTCCTGGACGATGATCTCTCCGGCACCGCCCCGGGGCAGCGGCACGCTCCCCCCGTACGGCACGGTCTGGGCGTACTCGCCGACCACCAGCCGGACTTCGGAGGACGGGTCGGGCTGGGAGCCCTGCAGCCACGAGAGATGCCAGCTGTTGTCGGGGCCGCACAGGAACTCCAGGTGGACCCGTGAGACGAACAGCCAGTCGTCGGGGGTCGCGAGACGGCACACGGCCTTGTCCCGGCCCACCCGCATGATGGCCCCCGGTTCGCTGGGCGCCTCGGCCATGAGCATGCCGGCCGTGGCGCCGGCGTCCGTCCCGGAGACGGTAGCCATGGTGAGTTCGAGCACGTGCGCTCCTTCTGAACGGTCACCGAAGGTGACCCGACCGCTCCTCGCGGAACAGTCGTTGCTGAACAGTCCCTGTACGGCAGCCATGTTGCCGTACCGCCGCCGCATGATAAATCGCCCGATCCTCGGGTTGGGCGACGTCCGGCACAATGGACACATGACCGAACGCAAGCCACCCGGCGTAGGTTTCGAGTCCTGGGTCGACAGGCAGATCCGCGAGGCGGAGGCGCGGGGGGAGTTCGCCGAGCTTCCCGGCGCGGGCAAGCCGCTGTCCGACGGTCGTGACACGTCGTACGACGAACTGTGGTGGATCAAGCAGAAGATGGCCCGCGAGGGGCTGTCGGTTTTGCCGCCGACGCTGGCCCTGCGCAAGGAGGCGGAGGACGCGCTGGCGGCGGCGTGCACGGCCCCCTCCGAGGGGGCGGTGATCCGGATCGTGACGGAGATCAACGCCAGGATCCGCGACATGATGTTCAAACCGCCGCCCGGCCCCCCGCTGGGCCTGAAGCCGTACGACGTCGACGACGTCGTACGGCAGTGGCGGGAGGCGCGGGCGGGGCAGGCGGAGTAGGCGGGAGTCAGGTCGCCTCAGCTGCGCAGCAGCCGTTCCGTCAGTTCGCGGTAGTCCCGCAGGGCGAGCCGGAGCCGCTCGGTGTCGCCGCTGTCACCGGTGGACTGCAGGGTCGCGCGCACGGTACGGCGGCTGTTCGCCACCGCCTCCGTGAAGCGCTCGGTGACCTCCTCCAGCACGCGGTCGGCCTCCTCGACGGACTCCTGGGGGCCGTCCACGAACCCGGTGACGGCGTGCTGGAGCCGCAGGGCCAGCTTGTCCCGCTCGTCCTGCGGGAGCAGCGCGGTCCCGTGGGCCGACCCGGCCTCGCGGGCACGGGCCGGGGCCGGAGCGGCGGCCGACGGCGGGACGACGGGAACACCGTCCCGCTTCCCGGCGTCGGACCGCTCGGTGCCCGCCCTGTCGGTACCCACCCTGTCGGCGGTAGCCCTATCGCTGGCCGACCGCTCGGTGGCCGACCCGTCGGTGGCCGCCCTGCCGCTGGCCGCCCCGTCGCTGGTCGCCCTGTCGCTGGCCGACCCGTCGGTGGCCGCCCTGCCGCTGGTCGCCCTGTCGCTGGCCGACCGCTCGGTGGTCGACCCGTCGGTGGTCGCCCTGCCGCTGGTCGCCCTGTCGCTGGCCGACCGCTCGGTGGCCGGCCGTTCGGCGACCGGCCGCTCGGTGGTCGACCCGTCGGTGGTCGCCCTGTCTGCAGCAGACCGCTCCGTGCCCGCCCTCTCCGTGGCCGGCTTCCCGCCGTCCAGGTCCGGCTTCTGGTTGTACGGCCGCTTCCCGTCCCGGTTCCCGATGTCCGACATGTGAGTCAACTTCCCTTCAGCTGAAGCTTGTTGAGTCGAGACCTCGACTTCGGCCGGGGCTCTTCCCCCGGGTGGACCAGGTCGTCGAAGAAGGCGCGGGCCTCGATCATCGCCGTGCGCATCTCCTCCGTGTCGGCCTGGTTCTCGTGGGCGGCGCGGTGCACACGCCGGTAGCCGTGCACATGCTGGGCATGGTGCACGGAGAGCGCGGCGAACTGCTCCTCGTACTGGCCGCCGTCGGGGAAGCCACGGGCGCCGGCCAGCTCGGCGAGGAGCAGGTCCGCCTCGGCGACCGCCTCCTGCGGCGACTCGACGAAACGTTCCTGGGCGGCCGTCCAGCGGGCCGCGAACCGTTCGCGCTCGGCGGGCTCCAGCGGCCGTTCACGCAGGTCGCCGTGGCGTTCGACGCGCTCGGCGAGTTCGTGGTCGGCGGCCTTGGTGTCCCCGTCGTGACGGGAGACGACCCGTTCGTACTCGGGCCCGAAGCGCCGTTTCAGATTCCGTGGGCCGTGCGAGCCCGCGGCCCGCCGGTTCAGGGCCACCGCGCCTACGACGACGGCCACGAGGATCGCGATCGCGATCAGAACGATGAGCACTCCTGTGGACATGGATGCCTTCCGGATTTCCTCGACCGACTTCTCGACCGACCCGACCGACAGTCCGAACAGGCCGGTCAAGGTGCCGGGTTGCCCGAAAGGCGCTCCCCAAACTGCTCGGTGCCGGACTCGCCGCAGGTCGGCACGATTCGCTTGCGCGCCGGGCAGGGCGGCTCTGGAGAATGCCGGTCATGACCTGGACCGTCGCCCCGGAACCCTTCGACACCCCCGTCGCCGCCGCGCTCTGGCGGGCGTACCACACGGAGGTCAGCGACCGCTGGTACCTCCTGCACGAGGGCCGGCGTACGGAGCCCGGTGAGCTGGAGCGCGGGCTCACGGCCCACCCTGGCGCCGAACTGACCCCGCCCGACGGGCAGTCGCTCGTCGCCCGGTACGACGGTGAGCCGGCCGGCAGCGCGGGCGTACGGCTCCTCGACGCCACGACCGGCGAGTTGACCCGGGTCTTCCTGTACGAGGCGATGCGCGGCAAGGGTGGCGCCGAGCTCCTGGTGGCCGCGGCGGAGGACGCGGCACGGACCCTCGGCGCCAGGCAGCTCGTCCTGGACACCCGCGCCGACCTGGTCGAGGCACGCGCCCTGTACACGCGACTGGGCTACACGGAGACCGGGCCCCACAACGACGACATGTACGCCGAGCACTGGTTCCGCAAGAGCCTGGAGAACCCGGCCGGGCTGGAGAGCCCGGAGAACCCGGAGAGCCTCAACTGAATCTGTTCGCCGAGCCGTTGTGCGGCTGTTCCGCGTCCGAGCCGCACAGTTCCTCGTTCAGGAGTCCCACCAGCTGGACCAGGTCGGTGGGGCGGTCCGGGCCCCACCAGTCGCCCAGCAGCTCGGCCAGGGACTCCTCGCGGGCCCGCGCCAGCCGCTCGGCGGCCTCGCGGCCCTCGTCGGTGAGGAGCAGGTCGGGACCCTCGCGTACGGCGAGCCTGCGTTCCTCGACCTGCCGGGCGGCCTCGATGATCACGCCCAGCGGTACGGAGCTGCGCTCGGCCAGCACCGCGGGCTCCGCCCAGCCGTACCGCCGGATGCGCAGCAGCAGCCAGCTCGCCGCGGGGTACAGGTCGAGGCCGGCCCGTGCGGTGATGGTCCGGTAGATCTCGCGGCGCCCCTCCCGGGTGCCGAGCACGGACAGCGCACGGCACACCTCGTCGTACGACGACCGCTGGACCGGGTTGCTGGCGAGGGTCTCCGTGACGTCGGGCGCGGTCACCGAGCCGCGCAACCGGTCCTCGCGCAGGAACCAGGCGAGGACGAAGCCGAGAACGGCGACCGGGGCGGCGTACAGGAAGACGTCGGTGATGGCGGACGCGTACGCCTCCAGAGCGGCCGGGCGCAGCGCCGACGGAAGGGCGGCGATACCGCGCGGGTCGGACTCCAGCGCGTCCACCGACACCCCGGCGGGCAGTTGTACGCCCCGGAAGGCGTCCGTGAGCTTGTCGCCGAGGCGGCCGGCGAAGACCGTACCGAATACGGCCACTCCGAAGGAGGCGCCGATGGAGCGGAAGAAGGTGGCGCCGGAGGTGGCGACGCCCAGGTCCTCGTACGAGACGGCGTTCTGGACGATCAGCACCAGGACCTGCATGACCAGACCGAGGCCCAGGCCGAAGACCAGGAAGTAGGCGCTCATCTCGCCGGTGGAGCTGCGTTCGTCGAGCTGGTGGAGCAGGAGGAGGCCTAGGGCGGTGACGCCGGTGCCCGCGATGGGGAACACCTTCCAGCGGCCCGTGCGGCTGACGATCTGCCCGGAGACGGTGGAGGCGACGAGCAGGCCGAGCACCATCGGCAGCATGTGCACGCCGGACATGGTCGGGGAGACGCCCTGGACGACCTGGAGGAAGGTCGGCAGATAGGTCATCGCGCCGAACATCGCGAAGCCGACGATGAAGCTGATGACGGCGCTGAGGGTGAAGGTGCGCAGCCGGAACAGCTTGAGCGGAAGGACGGGTTCGGCCGCCCGCCGCTCGGCGAGGACGAAGGCGACGGCGAGCACGACCCCGAGTACCGCGAGGCCCACGATCCGTGGAGAGCCCCACCCCCAGGAGGCGCCGAGGGAGGTGACGAGGATCAGACAGGTGGCGACGGAGGCGATGAGGAAGGTGCCGAGGTAGTCGATGACGTGCCGTTCGGACCGGCGCGGGATGCGCAGGACGGCCGCGATCACGGCGAGGGCGACGGCGCCGACGGGGAGGTTGACGTAGAACACCCAGCGCCAGCTGAGGTGTTCGGTGAAGAGCCCGCCGAGCAGCGGGCCGAGCACACTGGTCGCGCCGAAGACGGCACCGAACAGGCCCTGGTAGCGGCCCCGTTCACGCGGCGGCACCAGATCCCCGACGATCGCCATCGACAGGACCATCAGCCCGCCGCCGCCGAGCCCCTGCAACGCGCGGAAGGCGATCAGCTGGGGCATGTTCTGCGCCATGCCGCAGAGTGCCGAGCCGATGAGGAAGATCACGATCGCGGCCTGGAACAGCTTCTTCCGGCCGTACTGGTCGCCGAGTTTGCCCCAGAGAGGGGTCGCGGCGGTCGACGCGAGCAGATAGGCGGTGACCACCCATGACAGGTGGTCCATTCCGCCGAGATCGCTGACGATGGTCGGCAGCGCGGTCGACACGATGGTCTGGTCGAGAGCGGCGAGCAGCATGCCCAGCAGCAGGGCGCCGATGGAGACGAGCACGTTCCCGGGCACCTGTTCGGGTGCGGCAGTCGCCGCCCGCTCGTCCGCCACGTCCCCCGTCCTACCGCGCGCTTCCCCGGCCATGAAGTCCTCCTGTGACTCTCGTAACACCCCCATCGTGGTCGGTGTGACCGGTTATGGCCTGTCGAATCCTCACGAGATTCGGCGGAACCCCGGATTCCGGGGGCTTCCGGGAGAAGGTGTGAAGGAGTTCTGGATAATCTCTGGCATTCGTACGGGGGTTCGTACGGGGAAGGAACCGACGCGCAGTGAACGATCCGAAGGGGCATGTGTGCCCGGAGTGCGGCGCACCCCGGGGAGCCGACAACACGCCCTCCTGCGCCTGCGCCGAACGTGCGGCGGACGCCCACATAGAGAACCGCACGGCGGAGGCGGCGGCAGCGGAGGACTTCGACCCGCTGCGCATACGCCCGTACGTGGAACTGACCCCGGAAACACCCGCGTCGTCCTCGTCACCCGAGGACCCGGCGGCCACCTACCCGGCGGCCGAGGCCACGATGCCGATGCCTGCGGTCCCGCAGAACGACTGGCCGGACGAGGCCTCCACCGCGGCGATGGCCGCCGTACCGCAGCAGCCCCTGGGCAGCCCCCCGCACCCCGCCCACCCCGCCGAGGACGAGCCGCCGAGCGGGTCGGGCAACCGCCCCCGGGTCCTCCTTCTCGGTGTCGCCGGAGCCGTCGTCGCCGTTCTGGCGGCGGGCGGACTGGCCGGCGGGATGTTCACGTACGACAAGCCGTCCCGGGACAGCACGTCCGCCCAGGACGTACGGGAGAGTGTGCCGGCGGCGACGACCAGCGCGGCGTCCCCGACCCCGTCCGGCAGTCCCACGTCGTCGAAGTCGGCGTCACCCACCCCCACCCCGTCCCGCAGCGCGAGCCCGACCGCCTCGCCCCCGCGGGCGGCCCCCTCCCCGACCCCGTCCAGGCCGGCCGCCCCGACCCAGGCCCCGACGACCGCCCAGGCCACCGGCACGATCACCCCGGCTCCCGGAGACGACGAGGAGAGCGCCCCGATCCTGCGCCCCGGCGACAACGGCGACGAGGTTCTCGAACTCCAGCTGAGGCTGCGGCAGTTGGCCCTCTATCTGAACGACACCGACGGCGTCTACGACGACAACGTCGAGAACGCGGTGACCACGTACCAGACGACGCGCGGCATCGACGCGAACGAGCTGGGGGTGTACGACAGGACCACGCGGGAGCGGCTCGAATCGGAGACGACAGAGCCGTAGAACTGCGCGGGCTGTGCAGGTATCCGGCACCGGAGTCGGCGTGAACATCGCCGGGACTGCGCCCCCAGACCTCCCTACGGCCCTGAACGGGCCTCGCCCTCAAACGCCGGACGGGCTGAACGACACGCCCGCGCTGGAGGTGCCGGCCGATGCTGAAGGCGTCAGGCGGCAACAGGGGTTCGAGGGCGCCCGGCAATCGTGCCGGGACGGGTGGGCGGCTGGGAAACACGACCTGTGCTCAAACCCCGGCCCCCCTGACAACCACCCGCACCTCCCCGCCCTCCCCCCTCTCGACCCGCACCCCCGTCAGATCCGGCACCACCACATCCGGCCGGTGAGAGTGGGCCCGCGGCCCAACCCCCACCACCCGCATCCCCGCGGAGCGCCCCGCCGAGATCCCAGCCCCGGAGTCCTCGAACACCACACAGTCGGCAGGGTCGACACCCAGTTCGGCGGCCCCCTTCAGGAAACCCTCAGGGTCCGGCTTGCTCGCGCCCACCGACTCCGCGGTGACGCGGACGCCGGGCAGCCCCAGCCCCGCCGCGGCCATCCGCGCGGTCGAGAGACCGACGTCGGCGGAGGTCACCAGGGCGTGCGGAAGCCCACGCAGGGAGGCGAGGAACTCGGGCGCGCCCGGTATCGCGACGACACCGACCAGATCGGCGGTCTCCTCGGCGAGCATGCGCGCGTTGTCGGCGTGGTTCAGCTCCATGGGCCGGCCGGGCAGCAGTACGGCCATGGAGGCGTAGCCCTGCCGTCCGTGCACCACCTTCATGACCTCGTCGCCGTCCAGTCCGTGCCGGTCCGCCCAGCGCCGCCAGATGCGCTCGACGACGGCGTCCGAATTGACGAGGGTGCCGTCCATGTCCAGGAGGAGGGCGCGGGCGGTGAGCACGGTGGGGACCGTCATTCGCAGGCTCCAAAGCACAGATGCGGGACCAAGGCGGCCCCGCCCGCCGGTCAGGGAGAACGGGCGGGAGCCACTTTGTTCCTACACGGTACAAAAGAAAAGGCGTCTCCCGCTACCGCCTTGGGCAACCGTTCACCAACCGGCCACCTGGGACCACCCCCATCCCGACCCCCCATCACCCCTACCCAGCCACCGCTTCCCAAAGACTCCACGCCCCGAGCCCCAGCATCAGCACCGCCGCGATCTTGGTGATCAGCTCCAGCGGCACCCGCTTCATCAGCGCCCGGCCACCCACGATTCCGAGCCCGGCCACCGCCCACAGCGCGAGCACCGCGCCGAGGCCGACGGAGAGCGGGTCGTCGTAGCGGGCGGCGAGATTGGCCGTCATGATCTGGGTGAGATCGCCGAACTCCGCGACGAGGATGAGCATGAAGCCGGCCCCGGAGACCTTCCAGAACGACTGGTTCTCCGGCCGCCGCACCTCTTCCTCACCCTCCCCCCTCTTGAGCATCAGCACGGCGGCCCCGCCCAGGAAGAGCACGCCGGTCAGCGCGTGGACGAGCCGCTGCGGCAGCAGCGTGAGGACACTTCCCGCCGCGACGGCCAGCGCGACATGGACGACGAAGGCGGCGGCGACACCCGCGAAGACGTATGAAGCGCGGTAGCGGGTGCCGAGGACGAGCCCGGCGAGGGCGGTCTTGTCCGGGAGTTCGGCCAGGAAGACGACGCCGAAGACGAGCGCCGTGACACTGATGCTGATCAAGGTTCCTCAATCGGTCGGGCTGCCCCACCGAGAGTGTGATGACTTCGCGCTGCTCGCGCTGCGACACCTCGGCACGGCAGCACACGTAACACGTATGTGCTGCTCTGCCGAAGGTCTCGCTGGCCGGTCGCACAGTCCGTGCGGAACCTGCCTCCGGGCGCCGGCTCAGACGAGCTGAGCAGTATGTCGACGGTCCGGCGAAGAGCTACTCCCCTTCTGCGCCGTCCACGATAGCCGACCCCGAAGGGTTGTCATGTCATGCCCACGTCACTAACTTCTTACCGATCGCACATCTCACGGCAATCCAGCGACGCAACCATTCAGTCGCTCGCGTTCAACACCCCCATCCCCCGAGGGAGTTCGCATGCCGAAGTTCTACGCGCGTCGACGGCTCAGCATACTGGCCGTGCTCACCGGACTCATAGCCTCGGTCGGACTTTTCAACGGTCCGACCGCCTCCGCCGCTCTCCCCACCCCGGTCAGCGCCGCCACCGCCCGCACCTACCTCGCCTCGCTCACGGTGGCGACCGAGGACCGCACCGGCTACGACCGCGACCTGTTCAACCACTGGATCACCATCTCCGGCACCTGCAACACCCGTGAGACGGTCCTGAAGCGGGACGGTACGAACGTCGTCACCAGCTCCGCCTGCGCCGCCACCAGCGGCAGCTGGTACTCCGTCTACGACGGCGCCACCTGGACCGCCGCCTCCGACGTCGACATCGACCACGTGATCCCGCTGGCCGAGGCCTGGGACTCCGGCGCCGACTCCTGGAGCAGCGCCACCCGCCAGGCGTTCGCCAACGACCTGACCCGTCCGCAGCTCATCGCCGTCACCGACAACGTGAACCAGTCGAAGGGTGACAAGGACCCGGCCGAGTGGATGCCCTCGCGCACCGCGTACACCTGCACGTACGTCCGCGCCTGGGTCCAGGTGAAGTACTACTACGACCTCTCGGTCGACTCGGCCGAGAAGAGCGCGCTCACGAGCTACCTCTCCAGCTGCTGATCACCCACCGAGCGCCCGTCGACCCACTGCCGACGGATCGCCGACGGACTGCCTGACGAGCTACGACGGTCTGCTGATCGGGCTACCGATCGGGCCACTGACGGGCCGTTGACCGGCCGCCGGTGAACCACCAACAAAATGCACCATACATGGAACCTCCCCGCCCTCCCCCGTCGTCCGTACCGTACGGTGCGACGGAGGAGGGTGATCACGTGGCGACACTTCGCCTGGGACCGCTGCTGAGGTACGCCGACGGCTCGTCCGCGACGGTGTGGGTCGAGGCGAGCCGCCCCTGCATCGCCGAGACGCGCTGCGCGGACGGCGCCGGCGGGGAGGCCCCGACCTTCCAGGTCGCGGGCCACCACTACGCCCTGATCCCGGTGACCGGCCTCACGCCGGGCACGACAACACCGTACGAGGTGTTCCTGGACGGCGTCCGCGTGTGGCCGCTGCCCGGCTCGCCCTTGCCGCCCTCCGTCATCCGCACCGCCGAAGACGGAGGGGGCGAAGGAGAGGGTGACGCGTTCCGGGTCGCCTTCGGGTCCTGCCGCTGGGCGGCGCCTGCCGCCGGCGAGAAGGACCCGGTGGGCGCGGACGCCCTGGACACCCTGGCCGCGCGCATCGCGGCCGACCCCACGGCCGAACGCCCGGACGTACTGCTCCTCCTGGGCGACCAGGTGTACGCCGACGAGGTGTCCGACGCCACCCGCCAATGGCTGGCCGCCCGCCGCGACCTCTCCGAACCGCCGGGCGCCGAGGTCGCGGACTACGAGGAGTACACCCACCTCTACTACGAGTCCTGGCTCGACCCCGAGATCCGCTGGCTCCTCTCCACCGTCCCGACCTGCATGATCTTCGACGACCACGACGTCATCGACGACTGGAACACCAGCGCGTCCTGGCTGGCCGACATGCGGGAGACCCCGTGGTGGCACGAGCGGCTGCAGAGCGGCCTGATGTCGTACTGGGTGCACCAGCACCTGGGCAACCTCACCCCGGCCGAACTCGCCACCGACCCGCTGTACGCGGCCGTACGCGAGAACCCCGACGGTACGGACGTCCTGCGCGCCTTCGCCGCCGAGGCTGACGCCGACTCAGCCTCGGTCCGCTGGAGCTACCGGCGCGACTTCGGCCGCGTACGCCTGCTGATGGTCGACAGCAGGGCGGCCCGAGTCCTCGACGAGGACAGCCGCGCGATGCTGGACCCGGGCGAGGCGGCCTGGGTGCGCGAACAGGCGCTGATGGATCCCGGCTCGTACGACCATCTCCTCATCGGCACCTCGCTGCCCTGGCTGCTGCCACACCTCGTGCACGACGCCGAGGCATGGGACGCGGCCCTGTGCCGGGGCGAACGGGGCGAGCGCTGGGCCCGGTTCGGGGAGAAACTGCGCCGAGGGGCCGACCTCGAACACTGGGCGGCGTTCATCACCTCGTTCACCGACCTGGCCGATCTGATCGCGGAGGTCGGCACGGGTCCCGAGGCCCCGGCGACGGTGCTGGTCCTGTCGGGAGACGTCCACCACGCCTACGCGGCCGAGCCCAGTTGGCCCGAGGCCGGACGCCCGGACTCGCGCGTCCTCCAGCTGACCTGCTCCCCCGTCCACAACGCCATCCCCGTCCACATAAAGGTCGGCTTCCGCCTCGGCTGGAGCGGCCTGGGCCGCGCCCTGGGCCGCCGCTTCGCCCGGCACGGCCGGGTCCCGCCTCCGCCGGTCTCCTGGCGCAGGACGGGCGGCCCCTGGTTCGGCAACATGCTGATGACCCTGACTCTGCGCGGCCGTTCGGCCGGGCTGCGACTCGACCGAGTCCGGGGGGAGAAGGGCAGCGGCGCACAGCTGGAGACGCTCACGGAGTCGAAGCTGAGCGGGTGAGGCATCCCACACCGGGAGCGACCCACGTCCCCGGTGCTCGGCCCGTGCGGTCGTCGACGGCATGATGAGGCGGACCGTCCGCTTCCGGCGGGCGGTCTGCTGCCATCGCGCCCCACACGCCCGGGAGTGACCCCCTTGTCTCCAGCGACCGTCAAGCCGTCCAGGACCGCCTCTGGGATCACCCCCGGGTCCCTGTCCATGTCCGTCGCCCTGGTCGGCGCCGGGCCGCGTGGCACCAGCGTGCTGGAACGCCTCTGTGCCTCCGCGCCCGAACTCCTGCCGCCCGGGGCCCGGTTGACGGTCCATGTCGTCGACCCGGCACCGCCGGGCGCCGGCCGGGTCTGGCGCACCTCGCAGTCGCCCCGGCTGCTGATGAACACGGTGGCCTCGCAGGTGACCCTGTTCACCGACGACAGCGTGGACTGCTCGGGCCCGGTCCGGCCGGGCCCGAGCCTGCATGAGTGGGCGCGCGACGAACACGGCGGTGAGGAAGGCGAGTTGGGGCCCAACGACTACCCGACCCGCGCCCACTACGGGCGTTACCTGGAGTGGGTGTTCGCGAAGGTCGTGCGCGAGGCACCGCCCGCCGTGCACGTCGAGACGTACCCGGCACGCGCGACCCGTCTGGACGACGCACCCGACGGCAGCCAGATCCTCACCCTCGACAACGGCCGTACCCTGCACGGCCTTTCGGCCGTCGTTCTCGCCCAGGGCCACCTCCCCCTCGTCCCGGACGACGAACAGCGACACCTCACCGCGTACGCCGACCGGCACGGCCTGTGCCACATTCCGCCGGCCAACCCGGCCGACGTCGACCTCTCCACGCTCGCCCCCGGCGAACCGGTCCTGCTGCGCGGCCTCGGCCTCAACTTCTTCGACCATCTGACCCTGCTGACAACGGGCCGCGGCGGCCGTTTCGTGCGGGACGCGTCCAGGTCCGGTGCGGGTGGGCTGTGTTACCTGCCCTCGGGACGTGAACCGCGGCTCTACGCCGGTTCGCGACGCGGCATCCCGTACCAGGCACGCGGCGACAACGCGAAGGGCCCGTACGGCAGGCACACCCCGCGCGTCCTCACCGACGAGGTGATATCCGACTTCCGCAAACGCGCCGACTCCGGCGAGGCACCCGACTTCCGCACGGAGATATGGCCGCTGCTGGCGAAGGAGGTCGAGACGGTCTACTACGAAACCCTGCTGCGGACACGGGAGTTGGCGGGCCCCCTGCTCAGCGGCTTCCGGGACCGCTTCCTCGCCGCCCCGCACCGAGGCGGCCAAGAAGCGGCCGTGCTCGACGAGTTCGGCATCCCGGAGGCCGACCGCTGGTCCTGGGAGCGGATGTCGCGGCCGTACGCCGGACAGGTCTTCCCCGACGCCGCCGCCTGGCGGGACTGGCTGCTCGCCCACCTCCGCGAGGACGCCGCCCAGGCCGCGCTGGGCAATGTCGACGGGCCCGTGAAAGCGGCCCAGGACGTGCTGCGCGACCTGCGCAACGAGTTGCGGCTGATCGTGGACCACGGCGGGCTGCCGGGCGGCTCGCGCCGGGACCACCTGGACCGCTGGTACACCCCGCTCAACGCCTTCCTGTCCATCGGGCCGCCCCGGCGACGCGTCGAGGAGCTGACGGCGCTGATGGCGGCGGGCGTGGTGGAGGTACTCGGGCCCCGCCTCGACTTGCGGGCCGAGGACGGGGCCTGGGTGGCGCACTCCCCCGACGTGCCGGGCTCGGCCGTACGCGTGACCTCGCTCATAGAGGCACGGCTGCCGGAACCCGACCTGCGCCGCACGGCCGACCCGCTCCTCGCCCGGCTGTTGAGGACGGGCGAGGCGAGGCCCCACATGATCGACGGCTACGAAACCGGCGGACTCGACGTGACCCCCCGCCCGTATCTGCTGATGAACCGTCAAGGTCGGCCACACGAAAGGCGGTTGGTGTTCGGAGTGCCCACGGAGGGCGTGCACTGGGTGACGGCGGCCGGGGCTCGACCTGGCGTGGATTCGGTCACACTTTCGGACGCGGACGCGGTTGCGCGGGCGGTGCTGCGCATGACCTCAAGAGCGGTTCCACGTGCGGTAATCGGCGAGTCGGAACGGCAGGCAGAGACTCCTCAGAAGGCAAAGCAGTGGCTAAATGTTGAACTTGCAAGCATTGATTAGGGCGCCCTACGGTGGATTACCCGCTCGGTTCCGCCCCCAGGACCGATCCGTCCTCCGACGGAACGGCCCTCGACCGAAGGAGACATCCCCCACATGTCCGCTCGCCTCAACAACGCTCAGCCCTACGCCATCGGCCTCTTCCGGATCGTGGTCGGCCTGCTCTTCGCCTGCCACGGTGCCCGTTCGCTCTTCGGAGTCCTCGGCGGCGGGGAGACCGTAGCGGCCGGCACCTGGCCCGGCTGGTACGCGGCCGTGATCGAACTGGTCGGCGGCAGCCTGGTCCTGCTGGGTCTCGGCACCCGCGCCGCCTCGTTCATCGCCTCGGGCGCGATGGCGTACGCGTACTTCGATGTCCACCAGCCGAACGCCCTCATGCCGATCCAGAACCAGGGCGAACTGGCCGCCGCCTTCTGCTGGGCGTTCTTCCTGCTGGTCTTCACCGGCTCCGGCGCCTTCGGCGTGGACCGTTTCCTCGCGAAGCGCTCGTCGGACACGACGAAGGCATCCCGGGACAGGACGCCGGTAGCGGCCTGATCACCGATGCACCCTGCCCCATGCGTCACCGGTGCCCATCCCCGCATCCCGGGGATGGGCACCGGAGTACGTCGGGGTGAACATCGTGTGCCGAACCCATGAGCCCCCCGTGGATCTCCAGCCGGACCCCCCGCGTACGCTGTATGGCTGTGACAGGCCGCCCACCGCTCCCCCGCGAGGTAGCGGCACGGATCGGGCCGACGGGGGAGTCTCGGGGAGTCTGCGGTGCTTGAGAGTGTGGGGTCCCTGACCGGGACCCCGTGGATCTACGCCCTGGTGGGTGTGTCCGTTCTGTTCGACGTCCTGGTGCCGGTACTGCCGAGCGGTGTACTGGTCATCATGGCAGCCACGGCTGCCGCCGCCGGCACGGGCGCGGCCACCGGACAGGTGCCGGAGGAGGTCCCCGACATCCTCGCGCTCACCCTGTGCGCGGCCACGGCGTCGGTCCTGGGCGACCTGGTGGCATACCGCCTGGCCTGGCACGGCGGGGCCCGCCTGGACCGCGCGATCGCCCGCTCCCGGCGCCTGACCAGCGCGCAGGAACGTCTCGGCCAGGCTCTCGCGCACAGCGGCGGCATCCTGGTCGTGGTGGCCCGCTTCGCCCCGGCCGGCCGCTCGGTGGTCTCCCTCGGCGCGGGCGCCGCACACCGCCGGGTGCGCGAGTTCCTCCCCTGGTCCATCGTGGCGGGCCTGGCCTGGGCGGCATACAGCGTCGCCCTCGGCTACTTCGGCGGCCAGTTGCTGGGCGGGACCTGGCTGGCGACAGGAGTGTCGGTGGCGGCCCTGTTCGGCGCGGGCGCCGGGGCGGCTTTCCTGATGCGCCGCCCCCGGGTGGCGGGCGCGCACGGGTAGGTGGCGCCACGGGTCGGCGGCGCCACGATCACCGACGGCACGGAGGCGGCGAGCAGCGCGTACGAGCCCGACTCGTCCGCCCGTTACACCGGCGTGAGCGCGGCGAACACCGGTGTAACGGTCGCCGACTTCACGTACACGAACAACACGAACACCGCCCGTACCGCGACCCCCAAGGTCAACGGCCAGACGGCGACCACCGTGTCGTTCCCGCCGACCGGGTCGACCCCGGGCACGATCTCCGTCCAGGTCGCCCTCTCCAAGAGCGCCGCGAACACGCTCGCCGTGACGAACGGCCCGACCCTGGGCACGCTGGCCGTCCAGCCGGTGCCCGGGACGAACGGCAACCTGGTCGTCGGCGAGCAGTCCGGGCACTGGCTGGACATCTTCAACAACACCGTCACCAACGGCACCCAGGCCTGCGGGACTGCAACGGCGGCTCCAACCAGGCGTGGACGTACACCTCCCGCAAGGAACTCGTGGTGTACGGCAACAAGTGCCTGGACGCCTACGACAGCGGCACGGCCAACGGTACGAAGGTCGTCATCCGGGACTGCCACGGCGGCAACAACCAGAAGTGGAACGTCAACACCGACGCCACGATCACGAACGTCAACGCGGGCCTCTGCCTGGACGCCTACCGCGCGGGCACGACCAACGGCACGCAGATGGTCCTGCGGCACCGGTGACAGCCAGAAGTGGACGGTCAGCCAGACCAGCCGAGCGCGCGAGCCCTGCAGCCCGACGCGCCTTCTAGAACGCGTGCCGGGCTGTCGTCGTACCACCACCCCCGCCGCGAACCTCGATCCCGGCGAGCAGCTCGGCCGTGGCCGTCGCGATGACGTCGACGGCGTGTTCGAAGACCTCGCGGTTGTGGGCGGCCGGCGCCCGGAAGCCGGAGACCTTGCGGACGTACTGGAGGGCGGCGGCCCGGATGTCCTCCTCGGTGGCCTCTTCGGGGAGCACGGGCGGACGAAGGGTCTTGATGCTGCGGCACATACGACCAGTCTCGCGCGTACGGGACGGTCCGCGCCGCCCGCATGCTGAAAGGCGCGCGCGGTACGCCCGTACCGGCTGCGATCATGCTCCGCGAAGCGGCCACCTGTCAGGGGCCGACCGAGGAGAGGTTCGATCAGACATGCAGACGGACACACCCGCAGCCGTACGTCGGGACACGCTCGCCTTCGCGGTACTCGGCCCCGGAGGCGTCGGCGGCCTCCTCGCCGCCCTGCTCTCCCGCGCGGGCCACCGCGTGCTCTGCCTGGCCGGGGACGACACCGCGCGGACGCTCCGCGAGGGCGGCATCCGCGTCCGGAGCGGACAGTTCGGCGGGTTCACGGCGGAGGTGGACGCGGCGGCCGAGCTGCCGGAGGCGTCCGGCCCCGTCGGCGCCGTGGACGCCGTCCTCGTAGCCGTCAAGCACACGAGCCTCGACGCGGCCCTGGAACGCGTCCCGGCGAGGGCGCTGGGCGGCGCCCTGCTCGTACCGTTCCTGAACGGCGTCGAACACCCGGCCGCACTGCGCGCCCGCTACGGCGACGACCGCGTCGCCCCGGCCGTGATCCGCGTCGAGTCGACCCGTACGGCACCCGGCGTGATCGAACACGCGAGCCCCTTCGTGGAGATCGACCTGGCCGGCGACCCGGTACCGCGCGAGCGTCTCGACGCACTCTCCGCCGCCTTCACGGCCGCGGGACCGGCCACCCGCGTCCTGCCCGACGAGGCGGCCGCGCTGTGGGCGAAGATGTCGTTCCTCGCTCCCTTCGCCCTGCTGACCACGTTGTACGGGCTCCCGCTGGGCGACGTCCGCACCCGCCATCGCGACGAGCTGACCGCCCTGGTCGAGGAGACGGCGGCGGTGAGCCTGGCCTGCGGTGGCCCCGCGGACCCCGCCCAGGCCCTGGCCCGCTACGACAGCTTCCCCCCGGCAACCAGGTCGTCGATGCAGCGCGACTCCGAGGCGGGCCGCCCGCTGGAGCTGGACGCGGTCGGCGGAGCCCTGCTGCGCGCGGCGGAACGGCACGGCGTGGACGTACCGGTGGCCGCGCGGGTGGTGCGGGAGCTGGCGTCCGGGGGCCGCTGACCCGCTCTCCCCGGCACAGCCGGCACGGTCACTCGTCCGCGTGAAGACAGGGAGGAAGTCCCCGGAGGAACTCGCATCCAAAAATCGAACAGGCGTACCATTGCCGCGTGGCGACGACCTATGACTTCCCGAGTGACCTCCTGGCCGGTCAGGAGGAGCTGCATCAGGTCCGGGCCGAGCTGTCCGCCCTACTGAAGCGGCTCCCCTGGTCGGTCGAGCCGCTGGACGGTTTCAGTGACACCGGCGGCTGGCGCAAGGTGGAGCGCCCCGCGTCGCCGGGCTGGTCGGCCGACGAACAGGCCGAGGTGGAGAAACTGCGGCGGCGGGAGCACGAGCTCGCGGTGTTCGTGAGCGGCCACCGCTTCTGGGCGGAGGTCACGGGACCGGACCGGGTGGACGCACGCACCCGCCTCAAGCACGCACACGAAGACACGGACGAGGCCTGAAGCCGGCGGCCTGACCTCAGGACGTGGTGCGGAACCCTTCCCGCACCCGGTCGAAGACCGGCCGGTAGGTGTCCCACTGCTTCTCGGGTGCCGAGACATAGATGTCGTACTCCCGGCCGCCCTCCTGCCCGAAGCCGAGGTTGATGGCGTGGAAGACGCGCGCCCGGCCCTCGAAGGTGAACTCCCAGATGGCGGCCTTCTGGCCCCGGTACGTCGTGCGCTGCATGTAGAGCTTGCGGTACTTGCCCCCGGGGTAGTTGAGCTTCGTGTTCGCCTCGATGTCCCTGAAGTGCGCCAGGGGGTCGCCCGCGGGGTCCACCATGCCGATGCTGAGGCTGGCCAGACGGGTCTCGTCGATGTAGACGACCCCGTCGGACGTCCGCTTGTCGAGCGTCCAGCCGTCCGGCACCGGAAAGGCGATGCCGAGCCCCTCCTCGGTGACCAGGCGGTAGCCGTCGGGGACGGGCGAGGGCGCGTAGGCCGGGGTGGGACTCGTCGCCGGGCCCGCGCTGCGCGTGCCGTCGTCCCCGGAGGAGTTCGCGTAGTAGACACCGCCCGCCGTGCCCCCGGCGACCAGGATCACCGCGACCGCGCTCCAGAGGGCGGTGAGGCGCCCGCGCCCGCGGGGCTTTCCGGGGGCCGCCCTTCCGGCACCGGTCCCCCGCCGCGTGCCACCGGTACGGCCGGAATCCGGGACCTGTCCCGGTGTCGGCATCGAGGCGGACGCCGTCCACGTGCGCGGTTCCGTGTCCTCGGTCACCGCCCGCAGCGCCAGTTCCGTCTCCTCCGCCGAGGGCCGCTCGGCCGGGTCCTTGGCCAGCAGGGCCGTGATCAGCGGCTCCAGCGGGCCGGCCTGCTTCATCGGCTCCAGGGCGGCGGTGACGATGGAGTACGCCGTCTCGACCGGCGTGAGCCTGCGGAACGGCGGCTGTCCCTCCACCGCCTGGTAGAGGGTCGCGCCGAGCGCCCAGAGATCGGAGGCGGGCCCGGGGGTGTCGCCCTGGATGCGCTCCGGCGCCATGTAGTCGATGGAGCCGACGATCTCGCCGGTCCGGGTGAGGGTGCTGGTGCCGGTCGCCGTGGCGATGCCGAAGTCGGTGAGGACGACCCGGCCGCCCTCTGTGAGCAGGACGTTGCCCGGCTTGACGTCACGGTGAAGGACGCCTGCCTCGTGGGCGGCCCGCAGCGCGCCGACCATGCCCCGGCCGACCCGGGCGGCCTCCTCGGGCGAAACGGTTCCGCTGCTCTTGAGCAGGCCGCCCAGCGTGGTGGAGGGCACGTACTCCATGACGATGCAGGGCAGCCCGTCGTCCTCGACGACGTCATGGACGACGACCACGTTCGGGTGCGCGATGCGGGCGGCGCTCTGCGCCTCGCGGCGGGTGCGCTCGTACATCAGGGCCAGCTCGTCGTCGGCGTACCGCGAGTCCTCGTGCAGACGCTTGAGCGCGACCCGGCGGTTGAGCATCTCGTCGGCGGCCAGCCAGACCGTGCCCATGCCGCCCCGGCCGATCTGCTCGGTCAGCCGGTACCGCCCGGCGATGAGCCGTCCCTCGTCCGACACGTGCGACACCGCAAACCTCTCTTGTCCCACTGTCACTGCCGCTCACGATATCCGGCACGGATACGAGGGTGATCCGAAGGTCGCGTTCGCCACACTCGCCACACGAAGCGGCCCCCTGGCGAAACCGCCGGAGGGCCACTCGTTGCTTGATCCTGGTGGGCGCGGACGGTTTCGAACCGCCGACATCCGCCTTGTAAGGGCGGCGCTCTACCACTGAGCTACGCGCCCAGGACGAGCCGCCAGCCTACATTGCCCGGGGCCCTGCCTCGCAAACCCGTATCCGTCCCGGAGATCCTCGGGCTCGGATGCGGGGGTTTTCCCCACTACGGATCGGGGAGCGTCCCGGATGCCCCGGCGGGCACCGGCTCCGTACGGTCGAAGAGTGTCGCAGGGCCGGCTCCAACGATCGCCGATCACCGGTCCCGCGTTCGCCTCAGGGGGAGAAGGACCATGGCCCGATCAGCATTTCCGCGCATCCGCATCCGCATCCGCACCCGCGCAGTCGCCGTCACCGGTGCCGTGGTCGCACTCGTCGTCACGGCGTCGGCCTGTGCCTCCGCGGGGGACGACAAGGATCCGGAGCACCGTTCCTTCGCTCTCCAGGGGCGCACGCTCACCGTCGACTCGAACGAGTCCGGGCTCGACATCGTCGCCGTGGACTCGGTCAGGTCGGGCCGGATCGAGGTCACCCGCTGGTTCCAGGGCTCCGTGACCATGGGCAAGGATCCCAAGGTGACCTGGTCCATGGAGGACGACCGGCTCAAGCTGCGGGTGAAGTGCTCGGGCGTGGTCGCCGACTGCTCCGCCAAGCACCGGATCGAGGTGCCGCGCGATGTCTCCGTCGTCGTGCGGAACGGGGACGGGAGGGTCACCGCGCGCGGGTTCGACCAGGCCCTCGACATCCGCTCCGAAGACGGCTCCGTCACCGTCAAGGACTCCACCGGCCCGCTGAGGCTGCACACCGACGACGGTTCCATCCGCGCCCTCGGGGTGCGCTCCCAGCAGGTGCGGGCGCACTCAGAGGACGGTGCGGTGCGACTCGAACTCGCCGCCGTACCGGACCTGGTCGAGTCGAGCAGCGACGACGGCTCGCTCACCATCGAGCTGCCCCACGAGACGTACCGCGTGACGGCGGACTCCGACGACGGCTCCGTGAAGGTGTCCGTGCCACGCGACGAACGCAGCTCGCACCTGGTGTCCGCGAAGACGCAGGACGGGAGCATACGGGTGCGGGCCGCCGCCAAGTGAGCCTCCCGGCGGCCCGGTGCGCGCTCGGTACGTGACCCGATACGCGACTTGGTACGCGCAGCGCGAACCGACCGGGCCGTGTGTTCGTCCTCAACCGGTGGGAGAATGAACCGGGCAGGGCAGATCACAGCACGGGAGAGGGATGTGACGGCGACCACTTCTGAGCCGTACACGCCGATTGCGCCGCGCGCGCACCAGTCGTCCCGCCGTTCCCCGCACCGCCCACCCGAGGCCCGTCGCACCGGCGTGCGCGCCGCCGCCCGGGATGCGCTGACGCTCGTACTGCTGCCGTTGCCGCTGCTTCTCGTCCTGCCCGCCGCCTTCGCCGGCGGCGGTACACGGCGGTGGTTCGGCGGGCGGGCCGAGAGTCAGCGCGCCGAGGCGCAGGCCGCGAAGGACGCCGCTGCCGCCGCCTTCTACGAACTGGACACCGCCCAGCGGGATCTGCGGATCTCGATAGAGACGATCAAGGCTGTCGACGACACCCCCGCCGCCCGGCGCGCCGTCGCCGACTTCGAGAGGCTCGGGCACCGGATCGACGAGGCCAGCGGCCAGTACATCAACGCCGTCGACGCACACGATCTCGACCGCGACGACCTGGAGGCCTCGGCCGCCAACCAGGCCCGTTCCGAGCTGACCCGGGCCAAGGAGGAGCTGGGGCGGGTCAAGCAGGACCTGGACCGCTTCGCGGACGGGCTCGGGCCGCTGCTCGGCAAGGCCGAGACGCAGCTGGCCCGGCTCGCGCCTTCCGTGGAGCGCGCCCGCCAGGCCCTGCTGGCCGCCTCGAACGCCCTGGACACGGTACGGGCGTCGGGGCTGCGGGCGGACGACCTCGCCGCCCGGCTCGCCGCTCTCGGGCCCGAGCTGACGCGGCTCAACCAGGGCGCGGGGCAGCACGGCGTACCGGAGACGCTGGAGCGGGCGGACCGGGTCGCGCGTGAGGCGGAGGCGGTGCGGGCGGAGGCGGAGCGGCTGCCCGAGCGGGCTGCCGAGATCGACCATCGGCTGGTGTCGCTGCGTACCCGCGCGGAGGCGCTGACCACTCGGTCCGGGCAGGTGCAGCCGCTGCTGAGCGAGCTGCGGCGGCGGTTCTCGGCGGCGTGCTGGCAGGACCTCCAGCACATTCCGGAACAGGCCACGGACCACGTACGGCAGGCCGAGACCAGGCTCAGGGAGGCGCAGGCCGCCCGGGACGCCCAGCGCTGGCCGGACGCGACAGCTCTGCTGTCGACGGTGCGGGCGCTACTGAACACCACCGACGAGGCGGTGTCGGCGGCCGGAGAGCGGCTGCGGCAGCTGAACGCCGTGCAGAAGAACCCGCAGGGCGAGATCGACCGGACGCGCTTCGCGATCCGGGACGCGCAGCGGCTGGCCATGTCGGGGCGCAACACTCCGGACCCGCGGGACGCCCGCCCGCTGGACGACTCGGTGGCCCGCCTGGACCGCGCGATCGCCTCGCTGGAGGGCCGCCACCCCGACTACTGGCACTTCCTGACGGAGACGGAGGCAGTGCGCCACGCGGTGGCCGGTGTGGTGACGCGTATCCGCGAGGAGCGCGGGACGACCGCCCACTGAGCACACCCCCCTGTCGTGGCGGCCCGCCGCCTCGGCCCGGGTAGGGACCGGAGCGGCGTGACCGGAGCGATCAGGTGCGGCAGGCGTAGTAGTAGGTGTTCGGTATCGAAACCGCGGGGTCCGCGCCCGAACGACGGGGGGACCAGCACTGGGCACTAACCTGTCCCCATGCCTCGCTACGAGTACCGCTGCCGCACCTGCGGCGACACCTTCGAACTGAGCCGCCCGATGGCCGAGTCGGCCGCCCCCGCGGACTGCCCCTCCGGTCACGACGACACCGTGAAGCTCCTGTCGACGGTCGCCGTCGGCGGCTCGGCGTCCGCACCGGCGGCGGCGCCCCGGTCGGGCGGTGGCGGCGGTTGCTGCGGCGGGGGCTGCTGCGGCTGAGGGCCTGCCGGGAAGGCGGTTCAGGGTCCCTTCAGGTCGGTTTCCCTAGCGTGGCCGTATGACAGCCACGACGGCCGCACCCCAGTGGGTCACCGACCTCATGAACACGCTCGGCGCCCCCGGCGCGGGCCTCGCCATCGCGCTGGAGAACCTCTTCCCGCCGCTGCCGAGCGAGGTGATCCTGCCGCTGGCCGGTTTCGCGGCGAGCACCGGCCGGATGAGTCTGCTCGGCGCGCTGCTCTGGACCACGGCGGGCTCGGTCGTCGGTGCGCTCGCGCTGTACGGGGTCGGCGCGCTGCTCGGCCGCGACCGCACCGTCGCCATCGCCGCCCGGCTGCCGCTGGTCAGGGTGGCGGACATCGAGAAGACCGAGGCGTGGTTCCTGCGGCACGGCACGAAGGCGGTGTTCTTCGGGCGGATGATCCCCGTCTTCCGCAGCCTGGTCTCCGTGCCGGCAGGCGTCGAACGCATGCCCCTGACCGTGTTTCTCTGCCTCACCACCCTCGGCAGCGCCCTGTGGAACACCGCCTTCGTGTGCGCGGGATATCTGCTGGGCGACAACTGGGCCGAGGTCACGACCGTCGTCTCCGCGTACTCGAAGGTGGTGCTCGTCGGGGCCGCCCTGGCACTGGCCGCCTTCGTCGCCGTACGGGGCGTACGGCGACGGGCACAGGGAGGACGTGACCGGGCCTCTACCGGGTCGCCGGAGCCCCTGGATTCCCCCGGGCGTCACGCGTCTCACGCAGGAACTCCCGAAGGATCCTCTCCCCCGCCGCGACCCCCCGTTCGGGCAGCGCGTTGACCGTGTCCGCCGTCCACTCGGTTTCCGCCAGTTCGCCGTGGCCGGGCCGCCAGCCGCGGTCGGCGGCGAGGAGGAGGTCGGCGTCGAGGAGGGAGTCGCCGGCGGCCAGCGTGAGGGTGGCGCCGGTGCGGCGGGCGACCTCGCGCATGGCCGCGCTCTTGGTGAGCGGCTTCGGCACGGCGTAGATCTTGCGGCCCTGGAGGGAGACCGTCCAGCCGCGGACCTCCGCCCAGACCGCCAGTTCCTTCACCCACTCGTCGGGCAGCAGTTCGCGCTCGACGACGAGGTAGGCGAAGAAGTCCTCGGCGATACGGTGCTTGCGTACCCAGAGCGGGTCGGCGGTGGCGGCGAGATGGTCCCGGACCTCGTCCAGGGACGCGCACTCGTCCGCGAGCCTCGCCTGCACCCTGGCGTGCCAGTCCTCGTCGGCGACACCGTCGACGAGGATGTGGCCGCCGTTCGCGCAGATCGCGTACTTCGGTGCCGGGCCCGGCAGGTTGATGCGCAGGTACTGCTTGCGGGTCCGGGTCGTCGTCGGCACGAAGACGGCCGCGTCGCCGAGCTCGGTGAGCAGTCCGGCGGCCACCTCCGTCAGGTAGGACAGCGGCCGGCTCTCGTGCACCTCGACGCAGAGCAGCCGGGGCGCGCGGGCGTCCGGCATGGTCAGCGCGAGGGCCGCGGCGGAGTAGATGAGCGTACGGTCGAGATCGCTGGCGACAAGGACGGGACTCATACCGACACCGCCCGGCCGTCGGCGCCGGTCGCGCCCCGGGTGTACTTGGGGTGGATCAAACCCACGCAGGTGTACGGGAGTTCGGCCACCTCCTCGACGGGTACGCCCCGCTGCTCGGCGAGCAGGCGTACGTGGTCGAGGTCGGCGCCCGCTCCGGCGCGGGCCAGGATCTTCCAGGGGACGCGGCGCAGCAGCACCCGGGTGGTCTCACCGACGCCGGGCTTGACGAGGTTCACGTCGTGGATCTCGTACTCCTCGCTGATCCGCTCGACTGCCGCCCAGCCCTCCCACGTCGGGGAACGGTCGGCGGCGAGCAGTTCCTTGACCGAGGTGCCGACGGCGTCCGCGACCTCCGGAAAGCGGGCGGAGACGGCGTCGAGGAAGTCCACCGAGACGTCGGCGCCGGCGAGTTCGCGGTAGAACTTCGCGCCGTGGAAGTCGTTCGGCCCGACCAGGTCCGCGCGCAGGACGGTCCTCGAAATGAGCCCGGAAACCGTCGAGTTGAGGCAGGCGGAGGGGATGAGGAAGTCCTCGCGGGTGCCGTACGTACGGACGCAGGAGCCCGGGTCCGCCAGGACCGCGATCTCCGGGGCGAAGCCGGTGATGCCGTCGGATGCCTCGAACTCCTCGATGGCGTCGGCGAGTTCGCGGGTGATGGCACCCTTGCCGGTCCAGCCGTCGACGAACACCACGTCGGCGGGGTCGTGGTGGGCGGCCAGCCAGCGCAGCGCGTTGGCGTCGATGCCGCGACCCCGGACGATCGACACGGCGTAGTGGGGCAGTTCGAGCCCGTGACGGTGCTTGGCCCAGCGGCGCATGAGGGCGCCGACGGGCGTTCCGGCGCGGGCCAGCGAGACGAGCACCGGCCGCGGTGTGGGGGTCCCCCCGCGCTTTCGGCTGTGGGGGAGTTCGGCGAGCACCAACTCGGTCACCGCGCCCACGGCTTGGGCGATGCGGGCGGCGGAGGTGTCGAGGGCGGCGCGGAACAGCTCCTGGTACTGGTCGCTGGGCTGGTACTCGACCGGCAGCGACTCGGCGTAGTGGGCGCCGCCCGCCTGGATCGCCTCCTCGCGCTCCTCGGTGGGCGCCTCCAGGCTGACGTCCGAGAGATCCTGCAGCAGCCAGCCGACCTCGTCCGGTGGATACGAGGAGAACGCGGGTCCGCGGAGGGGCTCGGGCAGCATGCGGGGCCTTTCGGGTACGTGCGGAGGTGCGGGTACGTACGAGGGGAGGACGGCGAGCACGACGTTCGGGGTGTGTGCGGCGAGCGTGGCCAGCAGGCCGCCGGGGGCGTGCAGTTGCGGGGTGTCGGCGGCGGAGTCCACGACCGCGACGACGGCGTCGAAGCCGGCGCCGGCCACGTTGTAGGCGTAGCGCTCGCCATGGCCGTCGGCCGGGTCGTCGTGGGCCGGGAAGACGAGACGGCTACGGATCGCGTACCCCGGGTCGTCCACGGCGAGGACGGGTGAACGGGTGGTCGTCGAGAAGCGGACCTCGGCGCCCTCCGCCACCTGTTCCAGCTCGCGGGCGAGGCGCAGCGGGGCGTACATCAGCTCCTCGAAGCCGAGCACGAGGACGCGCCGGGCCGTGTCGGGCAGCGCGTCGGCGACCCGGGCGGCCATGGCGGGCAGCGCGCCCTCCAGGCGTATTCGGTGCCCGGGTGTGAACCCGTGCCGCCCGCCGTCCGGCAGCCGGGCGGGCCAGCGCAGCTCGACGCGGGACACCCGCCCCCCGGCTCCCTGCTGGACCGGCGCTGCGGCTCTCTCGTACCGCTCGACGAGCGCCTGACCCTTGGCGAGCACGCCCTCCGGCAGGCGAACCGTTCCGTCCGCCGCGCTGACCAGGTCGACGCGGGCGCCTATCTCGTCCGCGAACTCGTCCAGGCGGCCGGCGTCGGCGGCGGAGCGCATGTCGACGAGGGCGACTATGACGTACCGCTCGCGCGGATAGCGCTCGTGCAGGGCGCGGATGGTGTTGAGGACGGTGTTGCCGGTGGAGAACTCGTCGTCGACGAGGACCAGCGGGCCGGGGCCGGCCAGCAGCGCGGGGTTCTCCGGGAGGAGGAGGTGGGAGGTGGCGTGCGAGTGGGACTCCTCGAAGCCGCCCGCCGGGGCGACGCCGTCGACCGGGCGCCGGGTGGAGTGGAGGTAGGGCGCGAGGCCCACGCCGTCGGCGACGCAGTGGCCGAGCCCGGTGGCCGTCTCGGCGTACCCGAGGACGACGGCGCGCCGGGACTCGTCGGCGCCGAGCAGCTCGCGCACCCGCTTGCCGAGGGCGAAGCCGTGGCCGTAGACGACGGCGGGCGACTGCGGGACGTGCTTGCCGAGCACGTTGGACACCAGCAGGTGCGCCCGCCTGGGGTTGCGCCGCAGGGCGAGGCCGAGCAGCTCGCGCAGCTCGTCGTCGCCGACCAGCTCGACACCGAGCCGCTCGGCGACCCAGGTCCCGGACCAGACCCCGTTGTGCACAGCGTTGTTCATGAGTCCCTATGTGTGTTCGTCGGGGGTGCCAGGTCGGTCATGGCAGTCGTACAGGTGATCGAAGGCGGAGATCAGTCGGGGATACCGGCGGTGAGCAGCTCCACGAAGCCGATGTCCTCGTTGGCGACGCCGAAGACCTCGGCGCGCAGCAGTGTCCGCTCGGCCCAGGCCCGATGCGGCTTCACCTCGTTCATCTTGTTCGTGTACGCCGACCGCAGGACGCCTCCGCCGCCGCGCTCGGGCCGCAGGATGTCCTGGGCGTCGCTGAACTCCTCGTGGCTGACCACGGACAAGGTGTGTACGGGCAGCACGTGCGAGGGGTGGATGCAGGTCTTGCCGAGCAGACCGTTGGCCTGGTCGAGGCTGATCTCGCGGAGCAGCCCGTCCATGGCGTGCTCGATGAGTTTCTCACGCAGTTCCTCGGCCTGCCCCTCCAGGAAGGGGCTGCGGCGCAGCTGTGGCTTGAACATGCGCTCCTGGACCCGGAAGTACTCCCAGACGGGCCCGGTGACGGTGAAGCCGGTGCCGTCGGCCCGCCCCAGCATGTTGACGACGTCGGCGATGACGGAGGCGACGACGTGGACGTCGTACGCGGTCATGTCGGGGGCTCTGCGCAGCCCGTAGGAGGAGCAGAAGTCGGTGACGCCGAGGCGCAGGGCGAGGACGCGGTCGCGGTACTTGTCGACGGCGCGGGAGATGCCCTCCAGGGTTTCTACGCGCGTCTCCCGGTACATCAGCTCGGGGGATTCGAGCACGGGCATGCCGAAGAGACGGTGGCCGCTCGCGGCCTCGGCGCCGGCGAGGGCCTCCAGGAACGGCATCCCGCGTTCCTCGGTGAACTTGGGCATCACGAACCCGGACAGCAGCCGGACCGCGGACCCGAGGCGCTGTACGAGGTCGGGGATCTGCCCGGGCGTACGGACGCGGATGAACAGCAGTGGCAGCCCGGTGGCGGCGTCGGGGCGCTCGGCGAGCACGCCGAGCTCCCGCACCAGGTTCTCCTCGGCGTCCGTGACCTCCGAGTCGTCGATCGAGTCCTCCAGGCACAGCACCATCGAGACGACACCGCGGGAGACCTGCTTGACGATGGCGTCGGCGAGGCGCGGGCGGGTGGCCGGGCTGTACAGGGTGGCGCCCAGGGCGGCGGCGAGCAGCCGGGCCGGGGAGTCGGCGGTGAACTCGCACGGCTCCTGGTGGAACAGACGCTGCCGTACCTCAGGGGCGATGTGCCCGAAATGACGCATGAGACTCCCCCGTGGCGGCTGGACGGCCGGTCGAGTACTGATCAGGTGTCGGTCGAGTGTTGATGGTGGCCGGTAATAGTACGTAGGGATCCATGTCGCGGGTTCCCACTGGGAATGAAGTTCAGGTAACGCGGACATGCGGAATCGACGCCCCCGCGTTGTCGTGACCAGGACCGAGAGGGCAGGATGACCGCATGACGCACGCGATGCTGAAAGGGTCGAACGTCCCGCTCGAAGCCACGACGGTGCGCGCCGTGCTGCGCTGGACGCCGGGGCAGGGGGTTCCGGATGTCGACGCTTCGGCGCTGCTCCTCGGTCCCGACGGTCGTGTGCGCTCCGACGAGGACTTCGTCTTCTACAACCAGCCCCGCCACCCCTCGGGCAAGGTCTGGCGGCTCGGCAAGAAACGGGTGGCCGAGGGCCTGACCGACACGATCCAGACGGATCTGACCGGTGTCGAGTCAGGAGTCGGACAGATTCTGCTGGTCGCCTCGGCGGACGGCGTCGCCTTCGACCGCGTACGGTCGCTGCGCATCCTGCTGTACGACGGCACGGTCGCGGACGGCGAGCCGCTGGCGTACTTCGACGTCAAGCCGGAGACTGGCGAGGAAACGGCGCTGATCTGCGGCGAGCTGTACCGCCGCGGTGAGGGCTGGAAGTTCCGCGCGCTGGGCGAGGGCTACTCGAACGGCCTGGAGGGCCTGGCGACGGACTTCGGCATCTCGGTGGAGGACCCGCCGGCCGAGGAACCGTTTCCCGAGCCCACGGACACCCCGTCCGTGGACACCCCGTCCACGGACGCCTCGGCGGCCACGACGGTCCAGCACCCGCCCGCGCTCCCGACCCAGCCGGCGTACGGCTACCCGCAGCCGGTGGGAGCACCCCCGGGCCAGGACTTCGGCTTCCCGCCCCAGGGCCCGCAGTTCATCGGACGGTAGGGCGGACGCGCCCCTGCAGGGGGAGGCGGGGCTGTGACTCTGCGCGGCCCCCCGCCGCAGGGCGCGATCAACCGCACACAACCCGCACCCGCCACCGCGCGGAGCCCCCAGAGCTCCCAGGCGCCCCCGCCCGGACCAGGGTCAGCGCTCGGCCTTTGTCTTGTAGCCCCGCCCCCACTGCAGTCCCCACCCGTACAACCGGTCGAGCTCCGCCTGGAACCCGTAGACGAACTTCACTTCCCGCCGCACGATCAGCTCGTTCTTCACGTTCTCGATCATCACTACCGCACATGACCGCGCCTGAGAGTGCCGTTCGTCCAGCCCTATCTCGATACGGGGCCCATTGCTGGGGTAAAGAGTCACGATCGCGTGGGTCCGTTCGAACGCCGGCGTCTGGTCGTAGATGTACACGAACACCAGAAGCCTCTTGATCTCGTCCCGGTGATCAAGATTGACGTACGCCGTCTCGCCGGACGCCGACCCGAACCGGTCGTCCCCGCTCAGCTTCACGTACGGCGGCGCGTTCGTCTCTCCGAGAAAACCCCCCAGGGGCTGTACAACCCCCTTCGTTCCGTCGGCCAGCTCGTACAGGATGCCCAGGTCCAGGTCGACGTTCACCATGCTCCGGGTGTGGCCCTGGACCTCCTCCGGCTTCAGGGCCTGGAACGGGTGCCGCCACAGGCTCTGGCGTTTGGGGCCGCCGATGTCCGACGTGCGCATCCGCCAGGACAGGTTGATGCGCAGATGCCCGGTCGCGGCGCCCTGCCTGGTGAGCGAGACCCGCTGGTGCCGCTTGGTCAGCTCGATGGAGTTGCTTGCCGCGTTGCCGGCGTCGAACTCCATCGACCGGCCGCGCCACAGGTCGTCCCAGAAACTCATCCCGTCCCCACCCGTCCCGCCCCGCGAATCCGTCAGTGCCGTCGGTTCCACTGTCCGCAATGCCGCGGGGCGGCCGACGAGGACGATTCCTCGTAGCCGCCCCGCTCAGAGCGTTCCTCACACCGGAGGTTGTCACACCCCTGACGAGACCTCAGTCTTCTCGTCCGAGCCCGACGCTTTTCCCTCTGCCGCTGCCAGCGCCTTGTTGCGGCGCACGGAGGACCAGAAGGACCAGCCGATCAGGACGACACCGACGAGGCCGGTGATGACCTCGTGGATCTCGTACTGGATGGTGATGAGCAGGATGGCGGCGAGGGCGCCGATCGCGTAGTGCGCGCCGTGCTCCAGGTAGACGTAGTCGTCGAGGGTGCCCTGGCGCACGAGGTAGACGGTCAGCGAACGGACGTACATCGCGCCGATACCGAGACCCAGCGCCATCAGCACGATGTCGTTGGTGACGGCGAACGCGCCGATGACACCGTCGAAGGAGAAGGACGCGTCGAGGACTTCGAGGTACAGGAACATGAAGAACGCGGCCTGGCCGGCGAGGACGATGGCCGGCTTCTTCCTGCCGGTGCGCGCGGCCTCTTCCTCGGCCTCGTGCTCGCGCTCCTCCTCTTCCTCGAGTTTGCCCTCGAAGTAGCCGGAGAGACCACCGACGATCATGTACGTGATCAGACCGGCGATGCCGGAGATGAGGACCGTCTGTGCCTTGTCGACGTGTGCGCCGCCGTGCTGGTGGGCGTTGGTCGCGAAGGTCATCGCGGAGATCATGAGCACGATGAGGGCGACGCAGACCGACAGCATGTCGACCTTGCCGAGCTTGGAGAGCGGGCGCTCCAGCCAGCCGAGCCACTTGATGTCACGGTCCTCGAAGATGAAGTCGAGGAAGATCATCAGCAGGAACATGCCACCGAAGGCGGCGATCGACGGGTGGGCGTCGGTGACCAGTTCCTGGTAGCGGTCCTTGTTGTTGAGCGCGAGATCGACCGCGTCGATCGGACCGATCTTGGCACTGACGGCCACGATCACGACGGGGAAGACGAGCCGCATACCGAAGACGGCGATGAGGATACCGATGGTGAGGAAGATCTTCTGCCAGAAGGCACTCATCTTCTTCAGGATTCCGGCGTTGACCACCGCGTTGTCGAAGGACAGCGAGATCTCGAGGATGGAGAGGATCGCCACGACACCGAAGCCGGTCCACCCTCCGTAGAAGGCCGCCGCGACCAGGCCGAGCGCGGTGACCGCGAACGACCAGCCGAAGGTTTTCAGAATCACTGGCTACCCAATCGTGTGTTCACGGGTCTCCCCCGCTGCCGTACCCGGCTTTACGAAACGTTGACTCCGAAGTCTAGAGCGATGCCCCGGAGACCCGACGCGTACCCCTGACCAACTGCACGGAACTTCCACTCGCCCTGATAGCGGTACAACTCCCCGAAGATCATCGCAGTCTCCGTCGAGGCGTCCTCACTCAGGTCATAGCGCGCCAGTTCCTGGCCGTCGGCCTGGTTGACGACCCGGATGAAGGCGTTGCTGACCTGGCCGAAGGTCTGGCCGCGGTTGTCGGCGTCGTGGATCGACACCGGAAAGATGATCTTGTCGCAGGCGGCCGGCACCGTGGGAAGGTCGACGATCAGCGACTCGTCGTCGCCGTCGCCCTCACCTGTGAGGTTGTCGCCGGTGTGCTCGACCGAGCCGTCCGGGCTCTTGAGCTGGTTGTAGAAGACGAACCACTCGTCGCCCAGCACCCGCCCGCCCCCGCACAGCAGCGCGCTGGCGTCGAGGTCGAACGGCGCGCCGGTGGTGGAACGCGCGTCCCAGCCGAGCCCGATCAACACCTGAGTGAGATTCGGTGCGGCTTTGGAGAGGGAGACATTGCCCCCCTTGGCAAGCGTGACGCCCATGATGCTGGTCCTCCCCGAGGTGAAACCTTGCGATCGCGTAACTGAGCGCGTCCGGCGCCGCACCGGGAGTGCGACGCCGGACGACGTGGCCGGAGGGAACCGGATCAGACGTTCACGCCGAAGTCCTGCGCGATACCGCGCAGGCCGGACGCGTATCCCTGGCCGATGGCGCGGAACTTCCACTCCGCGCCGTGCCGGTACAGCTCACCGAAGACCATGGCGGTCTCCGTCGAGGCGTCCTCGGAGAGGTCGTAGCGCGCGAGCTCCGCCTCGCCCGCCTGGTTCACGACGCGGATGAACGCGTTGCGCACCTGACCGAAGGACTGCTGACGGTTCTCGGCGTCGTAGATCGAGACCGGGAACACGATCTTGTCGATGTCGGCCGGGACCGCCGCGAGGTTGACCTTGATCTGCTCGTCGTCACCCTCGCCCTCACCGGTGGTGTTGTCACCGGTGTGCTCGACCGAGCCGTCCGGGCTCTTGAGGTTGTTGAAGAACACGAAGTTGGCGTCGGAACTGACCTTGCCGTCGGCTTTCGTCAGGATCGCGCTGGCGTCGAGGTCGAAGTCGGTCCCGGTGGTGGTGCGGATGTCCCACCCCAGACCGATGATGACCGCGGTCAGGCCCGGGGCCTCCTTGGTCAGCGATACGTTGCCGCCCTTGCTGAGGCTGACTCCCACGAGTCCTCCATTGGTGTCTCGTCTGCTGCCGGGGGCGGTGTGCCCCGTCGTGCGCCGGTATCGGATCAACGTGTTGATCCTAGTAACGGGTTCCCGTCCCCCGCAGGGCCTGGAACCGAAGAATCACAGGGTGTCGAGGGCCTTCACGTACTCGTTCAGGTCACGCGCGTCCGGCAGGCCGTTGACGACGGTCCACCGCACGACGCCCTCCTTGTCGATGACGAAGGTCCCGCGCACCGCACAGCCCTTGTCCTCGTCGAAGACGCCGTACGCGCGCGAGATGTTGCCGTGCGGCCAGAAGTCGGACAGCAGGGGGTAGTCGAAGCCCTCCTGCTCGGCGAAGACGCGCAGGGTGTGGATGGAGTCGTTGGAGACGGCGAGCACCTGGGTGTCGCGGTCGGAGAACCTCGGCAGATTGTCCCGGAGGTCGCACAGCTCGCCGGTGCACACGCCGGTGAAGGCGAAGGGATAGAAGAGCAGCACCACGTTCTTCGCGCCGCGGAGGTCCGAGAGCCGTACGGTGGCGCCGTGGTTGTCCCTGAGCTCGAAGTCCGGGGCCTTGTCGCCGACCTCGATCGCCATGATCCTGCATCCCTTCGGTGGGCTGTTCGGGTGAGAACACCCTAGTGAGCGCCGACCATAAGGCGACGGACGGGCCGGAGTGATCCGGCCCGTCCGGCGTTCGAGGACGAGGCCGTTCAGGCCGATCGGGGGTCTGGGGGCGCAACCCCCGGTAGACGCCCGCACCGGCGAACGGTCACTTGCTTACTTCTTGGACTTCGCTGCCTTGGGTGTCGCCAGACGACTCCCACTCCAGTCCTTGCCCACACTGACGCTCTTCGTCGCCGACAGACCCGCCGTCGTCGCGGCTTCAGAGATGTCGCTCGGCTCCACGTAGCCGTCACGGCCCGTCTTGGGCGTGAGGAGCAGGATCGCGCCGCCTTCTTCGATGTACGCGGTGGCGTCCACCAGCGAATCGGTCAGGTCGCCGTCCTCGTCGCGGAACCACAGCACCACGGCATCTGCGACGTCGTCGTACTCCTCGTCCACGAGATCGCTGCCGATGACTTCCTCAATGGCCTCGCGGAGCTCCTGGTCGACGTCGTCGTCGTAGCCGATCTCCTGGACCACCTGCTCGGGCTGGAACCCCAGCCTTGCGGCAGGGTTAGTCCGCTCCTCCGCGTGGTCCGCGGTCGCGCTCACGGGTTGCCTCCTGATCATGTTCGAGAAATGTCCAGCCACGCGCGTGCGCGAAGCATTGGCCGTAGTCCACACGGGCGGGGCGGATCGCGCAAGTACCCGGCCGTTCAGACCGCCGAAACGGTGACGATCCTGGCGGTGTCGCCGCAACTTCAGACAGCGGTTCCCGGGAACAAGTGACCCACGACACACCATTCTGCCCGCTTTGCGGTTTTGCTGCTCCCGAGTGACTCCCGAACCTCTCACACAAACGTGCTGGATCCGAATCGCTTTACGGAACACGTCACGGACTGGGCGTATCGTTGCGATTTGGCTGCGGCCACCCCTCGCAGCGCCCTCCACCGGGGCTACCTCTGAGTAGAGGTGACGTACCCGGCCCCGGGGTACACGATGGGGAGCAGTGCATCCCAGCCCCAGGGCAGGCCCCGTGCGTGCCCCGGATCAAGCCCCCCCCGAGAGTGAAGGAACAGCGTGGCTTCCGGATCAGATCGCAACCCGATCATCATTGGCGGCCTTCCGAGTCAGGTTCCTGACTTCGATCCCGAAGAGACCCAGGAGTGGCTCGACTCCCTCGACGCCGCCGTTGACGAGCGCGGCCGGGAGCGGGCCCGCTATCTGATGCTGCGGCTGATCGAGCGTGCCCGCGAGAAGCGCGTGGCCGTGCCCGAGATGCGGAGCACGGACTACGTAAACACGATCGCGACGAAGGACGAGCCATTCTTCCCCGGCAACGAGGAGATCGAGCGCCGCATCCTCAACGCGACCCGGTGGAACGCGGCCGTGATGGTCTCGCGCGCCCAGCGGCCCGGGATCGGCGTCGGCGGCCACATCGCGACCTTCGCCTCCTCCGCCTCCCTCTACGACGTGGGCTTCAACCACTTCTTCCGGGGCAAGGACGAGGGCGACGGCGGCGACCAGATCTTCTTCCAGGGCCACGCCTCACCCGGTATCTACGCCCGCGCGTTCCTCCTCGACCGGCTCAGCGAGCAGCAGCTCGACGCGTTCCGCCAGGAGAAGTCGAAGGCGCCGTACGGGCTGTCCTCGTACCCGCACCCGCGGCTGATGCCTGACTTCTGGGAGTTCCCGACCGTCTCGATGGGCCTCGGTCCGCTCGGCGCGATCTTCCAGGCCCGGATGAACCGCTACATGGAGGCGCGCGGGATCGCGGACACCTCCAAGTCGCACGTGTGGGCGTTCCTCGGTGACGGTGAGATGGACGAGCCGGAGTCGCTCGGCCAGCTGTCGATCGCCGCCCGCGAGGGCCTCGACAACCTGACCTTCGTCGTCAACTGCAACCTGCAGCGGCTCGACGGCCCGGTGCGCGGCAACGGCAAGATCATCCAGGAGCTGGAGTCACAGTTCCGGGGCGCCGGCTGGAACGTCGTCAAGCTGGTGTGGGACCGGAGCTGGGACCCGCTGCTCGCGCAGGACCGGGACGGTGTGCTCGTCAACAAGATGAACACGACCCCCGACGGTCAGTTCCAGACGTACGCCACCGAGACGGGCGCGTACATCCGCGACCACTTCTTCGGTGACGACACCCGGCTGCGCGCGATGGTCGAGGGCATGACCGACGACCAGGTCCTGCATCTGGGGCGCGGTGGCCACGACCACCGGAAGATCTTCGCGGCGTTCGCGGCGGCCAAGGCGCACAAGGGCCAGCCGACCGTCATCCTCGCCAAGACCGTCAAGGGCTGGACGCTCGGACCCAACTTCGAGGGCCGCAACGCCACGCACCAGATGAAGAAGCTGACGGTCGCCGACCTCAAGGGCTTCCGCGACCGGCTCCATCTGCCGATCTCCGACAAGGAGCTGGAGGGCGGCGCGCCGCCGTACTTCCACCCGGGCCGGAACTCGGAAGAGATCCAGTACATGCACGACCGCCGCAACTCGCTCGGCGGTTACGTCCCGACCCGCGTCGTCCGGGCCAAGCCACTGGCCCTGCCGGAGGAGAAGACGTACGCGAGTGTGAAGAAGGGGTCTGGTCAGCAGTCGATCGCCACGACCATGGCGTTCGTCCGGCTGCTCAAGGACCTCATGCGGGACAAGGAGATCGGCAAGCGCTTCGTGCTGATCGCGCCGGACGAGTACCGCACCTTCGGTATGGACTCCTTCTTCCCGAGCGCGAAGATCTACAACCCGCTCGGCCAGCAGTACGAGTCGGTCGACCGCGAGCTGCTCCTCGCCTACAAGGAGTCGCCGACCGGCCAGATGCTGCACGACGGCATCTCGGAGGCGGGCTGCACCGCCTCGCTGATCGCCGCAGGCTCGGCCTACGCGACGCACGGCGAGCCGCTGATCCCGGTGTACGTCTTCTACTCGATGTTCGGTTTCCAGCGCACCGGCGACCAGTTCTGGCAGATGGCCGACCAGTTGGCGCGCGGTTTCGTCCTGGGTGCGACCGCCGGTCGCACGACACTGACCGGCGAGGGTCTGCAGCACGCCGACGGCCACTCGCAGCTGCTCGCCTCGACGAACCCGGGCTGTGTGGCGTACGACCCGGCGTACTCGTACGAGATCGCGCACATCGTGCAGGACGGTCTGCGCCGGATGTACGGGGAGTCCGCCGACGGCAAAGTGGGTGAGGACGTCTTCTACTACCTCACTGTCTACAACGAGCCGATCCAGCACCCGGCAGAGCCCGAGAACGTCGATGCCGACGGCATCCTCAAGGGCATCCACCGCGTGGGCGAAGGGACTTCGGGGACCATCCCGGCCCAGGTCATCGCGTCCGGTGTCGCGGTGCCGTGGGCGCTGGAGGCCCAGCGGATCCTCGCCGAGGAGTGGAACGTACGGGCGGACGTCTGGTCGGCGACCTCCTGGAACGAGCTGCGGCGCGAGGCGGTCGCGGTGGAGCAGCACAACCTGCTGCACCCGGAGGAGGAGCAGCGCGTCCCCTATGTGACACGGAAGCTCAGCGCGGCCGAGGGTCCGTTCGTGGCCGTGTCCGACTGGATGCGTTCGGTTCCGGACCAGATCTCGCGCTGGGTGCCGGGGACCTACCAGTCGCTGGGCGCGGACGGCTTCGGCTTCGCTGACACCCGGGGTGCGGCGCGGCGGTTCTTCCACATCGACGCGCAGTCGATCGTGGTGGCCGTGCTGACCGAGCTGGCCAGGGAGGGCAAGGTGGACCGCTCGGTGCTGAAGCAGGCGATCGACCGGTACCAGCTGCTCGACGTGGCGTCGGCGGACCCGGGCGCCGCGGGCGGCGACGCGTAGGCACTCCGCCGGGCGGGCGGTCATCAGGTACTTGGCCGTCCGCGGGTCGCGGGGAGCTGGTCGCGCAGCACCCCGCGGCCCTGTGGGTCGCTCCGGAGCACCTACGATGCGGGGCATGAAGGAACCATCGGCACAGGCCCGTTGGGCAAGGCACACCCAACGGCCCCTGATGGCGCTCGCGGTCGTCTTCGCCGTCGCCTACGCGGTGCCGATCGTGTACGGTTCCGCGAGCCGGTCCGTGTCGATCGCGTGCACGATCGCGGAGTGGGCGGTGTGGGGCGCGTTCGCCGTCGACTACCTCGTGCGGGTCGCTCTCGCCGAACATCGCCGGGACTACGTACGACGGCACTGGCTGGACCTGTTCGCCGTACTGCTGCCGCTGCTCCAGCCGCTCAGGCTGCTGCGGATCGTCTCCACACTGCTGCTGGTGGGCCGGCGGGCCCAGATGGCGTCCCAGGTACGGCTGACGACGTACGTCGGCGGGGCCGTGGTGGGACTGCTGATGTTCGGTTCGCTGGCCGTGCTGTCGGTGGAACGCGAGTCACCGGACGGGAACATCCGAACGCTGGATGACGCGCTGTGGTGGTCGTTCACCACGATGACGACAGTGGGGTACGGGGACCACGCGCCGACGACCGGAGTGGGCCGCGTCCTGGCGGTCGGACTGATGCTGTCCGGGATCGCGCTGCTCGGCCTCGTCACCGCGAACATCGCCGCCTGGTTCATCTCCCGGTTCGAGATGGACGACGTGGAGGAACGGCGCCAGACGGCGGCGATCGCGGCACTGACGGACGAGGTACGGGCGCTGCGGGCGGAGGTGACCGCCCTCACCGTCACGAGGGAACGGGTCGGTGAGGAGCAGCCCCGTTAGGAGGCCCGCGCCAGACGGACGCTCAGAAGAAGCCGGTCGTCGGGCCTGTGGCGCTCGCCAGCCAGATGATGGCCAGGAGAGTGTCGATCGCGCCCAGGATCACGGCCACCAGGGCCGGTATCGGGTGCGGGCCCTTCCAGCTGCGGCCCATCGCCGGCCAGCCGCAGACGATGGCCACGGGGCCCAGGACGATATGGCTGCGCCCGAGCCGGAATCGGCTTTCCGCGGCTCACCGAGCCGATCGCCGCACCGCTGGAGACCCTTCCCGCCCTTTCGGCGGGCCCGCCGGCGCGCTGTCCCCCTCCGGCAGCGCGCCGCGGCCCGGCCGTCCTCCCAGGTCGTACGAGCCATGTCGTACAGGCCATGTCGTGCGGAGGACTTGACTAACTGTGACCTGTCCCGTGTCCCGAAGGGGAGGAATCTTTAGCGGAGTCACCCTGATAGGGGAACTCCGCCGCCCAGGCCATAGATATATGCGCGATATACGCGCCTCACATGTTCGCGGCGCCCGCGCCCGCCTCCGCGTTCTCGCCGCGCCTCGTCAGCAGCGCGACCAGGACCGCGACCCCGGCGGCGACCGGACCGGCCGGGCTCATGCCGGAGATGAACGTGTCGTGGGCGACCTCCGTCATCTGCGCGACGAGCGTCTCCGGGGTGAGCGGCGGAAGGCCCGCGGCCGTCCAGTTGCCCGCGAGGTCACTGTCGGCTCTCGGGTCAGGACACCGCCAGACAACCGTCTCCTCGTCCGTCCTCAGGGAGGACGGCTTCACAGAGGCAAGCGCCACGCACACGCGCCACTCCGCCGAGACGGAGGAGGCGATGGCGCGGCTGATCGCTGAGCGTGAGGGTGGGGACGTGGACGGCGACCTCCAACCGCAGGTCGTGCCGGACCTGTTCGGTGGGCTGATGCGGCCGACGAGACGGCGATGACGCCTCGTACCGGCGTGCGTACGGAGTGGCATACCCAGCGTCAGTTATCGAAACGTGATCCCCGTCACTCGGCCAACGCGAGACCCTCTCGTTCTCCTAGTGTGTCCTTTCAGTGACTTCCTTCGACACCTCCCCGCAACTGAACGTCTGGCGCGCTCTGCTGGCGCTGGCCGTGGTCTTCGTGATGCTCGCGACGACCGGCTGGACCGCGGTCCGCAGCCATCGCACCCCTTCGCCGCTCCAGGCGTCGCTCTCCGCGTGGGACGACGGACGGATCGGAGGCCGCTCGCTGCCCGACCCGGACGGGACGCCCGGCCGGCTGACCCGGTTCTTCGCCTCGCTCACCGCCCACCAGCGCGACCGGCTCGTCCGGCGCTACCCGCTGGCGGTCGGCAACATGAACGGCGTGCCCGTCGCGCTGCGCTACCGCGCCAACCACATCGCGCTGCGCACGGCCCGCGAGGCCGAGCGGGTGCGTATGCACGACAACCGGCTCTCGTCCGTCGGCCAGCACGAGGCGGGGCGCCGGATGCACCGCTACGACGACCTGCTGGAGAAGGGCCGCCAGATCCTCTCCTTCGACCCCGAGGGCTCGGGCCGCGTCGCCGAGGTCTTCGGCGACCTCGTCACGGCGCAGCGCGTCTCGGTCGTGGTCCCGGGCGTGGACACCGACGTCCTCACCTTCCAGCGCACCAACCGCAGGTACTCGGCGCCCGTCGGCATGGCCTCGGCGCTGTACCGCGCGGAGTGGGAGGCGAGTCCCACGACCCGTACGGCCGTGATCGCGTGGGCCGACTACACCGCGCCCAGCGGGCTCGGCATGGACGCGGCGACGGCGATGCGCGCGGAGTCGGGGGCGGTGCGGCTGAACAGGCTGGTGCGTGGTCTGCCCGGCCGGGCGTCGGTCGCCCTGTACTGCCACAGCTACGGTTCGGTGGTGTGCGGGGTCGCCGCGCGCACGCTGCCGCGCCGGGTGACCGACATCGCGGTGGCCGGCAGCCCCGGTATGCGGGCCGAGAACTCCGCTCAGCTGCGCACCTCCGCCCGGGTGTGGGCGATGCGGGACGCCGACGACTGGATCCAGGACGTGCCGTACCTGGAGGTCGGCGGCCTGGGACACGGCGCCGATCCGGTGTCGTCGGCGTTCGGCGCGCGGGTGCTGTCCGCGCGGGGCGCGAAGGGACACGGCGGCTATTTCGAGCCGGGTACGGAGAGTCTGCACAACTTCGCGGAGATCGGCGTCGGCGCGTATCGCGCTGTGCGGTGCGCTCAGCGGGTTCCCAAGGATCAGCAGGACCGCAAGGATGACGTGTGTCTGAAGGGTTTGTCCGACGGGGCGATGGCCGGACGCGCGTAGAGAACGCAGAAATCACGGTGTGCCCGGGGAGGGGACTATGAAGCTCGCGCCACATACGATGAGCCGCATGGGTGACGTACTGGCCGGATTTCATGCCGCCTGGGAGTTCGATTCCGACTCCGTGCTCATCCGCTTCGAACGGGGCCTGCGCACGCCGAAGCTGTTCCAGGCGCTCGGCGAACGCCGTATCCCCCTTGAGGCGATCGCGGGTGTGACGCTCACTCCGGGCAAGCGCGGCACGGTGGTCCTGCGTGCCGAACCCCGTCCGGGCGCCGACCCGTTGATGGAGGCGGCCGACGGCCAGCTGAAGGAGGGCTGCGACCCGTACCGGCTGGTGCTGCCGGCCGAGCGGGAGACGCTCGCCGAGTACTACGCGGACGAGCTGCGGGCCCAGCTGACCCAGCAGGGGCCTGCTGAAAGGTTTTTGGTGGCTGCGCCCGAGGTGCCGCGGGCGTTCAAGGCGTACGACGCGAAGGCGTCCTTCGACGGGCGGGCCGTGTCCTTCCGCTGGTTCTGGACAGGCGCGTCGTCGGCGAAGTGGAAGGCCGGCGACCAGACGTTTCCGGTCGCCGACCTGAGCGGAGTGGAGTGGCGGTCGCCCGAGGTGTTCGAGGGGCATCTGCGGTTGGTGCGGCGGGCGGAGTCCTCCGTCACTCCGGTCGACCAGGACCCCGCCTCGGTGGTGTTCGGGCTGGGGTACGGGCCTGTGCATGAGTCGTTGCCGTTCGCGGCGGCGGTACTGGCGGCGGTGCGGCGTTCCTCCGGAGGTCCGGCGGCGATCAGTGCGAACCCCGGTCGGCGTGCTCCCGGGGATGTCGCTGAACGGATTCGGCATCTCGGTGAGCTGCACGAGGCCGGGTTGGTGACCGACGAGGAGTTCTCGGCGAAGAAGGCTGAGTTGCTGGCAGAGCTGTAACACCTGCCCGGGGGGGGCGGCTGCGGGGGCTTCCGCGCTGCGGGCCGGATACGGCATGTCACGCCCCCGCG
>NZ_JAVFVX010000022.1:44563-56353 GCF_033441795.1 Streptomyces sp. ADMS
GGCATGTCACGCCCCCGCGGCGGAACCGCACATGTCACAGCCCCGCGCCCCCAGGGAAGAACCCGGTGGCTACTCCCTGCCCGCTGATGCGAAGCGCATGTCCGCGTAGCGGGTGCCTGCGACCTTTGCCGCGATCGGGTCGAGCAGAGCCATGTCCCGCTCCCCCAGTACGATCCGCGTCGCTGCGGTGTTCTCCTCCACCCTCGACCGCCTGCGTGTGCCCGGGATGGGGATGGCCAGGAGGTCGTGCACGACAGCCTGTTGTTGTACCCAGGCCAGGGCGATCTGGCCGAGGGTGGCGCCGTGGGTTTCCGCGACTGTCCGGATGGGGGCCAACAGGGCCGCGTTCGCTGTGGCGTTGGCGCCCGTGAAGCGGGGCTGCCGGCGGCGGAAGTCGCCTGCGGCCAGGTCCTGGTCGGCGTTGGCGAAGGAGCCGGTCAGGAAGCCTCGGCCCAGCGGGGAGTACGGGACCAGGGCGACGCCCAGCTCGCGGGCCGCCGGGACCACCGCCGCCTCGATGTCCCGGCTGAACAGGGACCACTCCGACTGGACGGCGGCGATCGGGTGCACGGCCTGGGCCGCGCGCAGCTCCGGGCCCGTGACCTCGCTCAGGCCCAGCCGCCTGACCTTGCCCTCGCGGACGAGGTCTGCCATCACGCCGACCGTCTCCTCGATGGGGACGTTCACATCGCGCCGGTGCATGTAGTAGAGGTCGATCACGTCGAGGTCGAGGCGCCCCAGGCTCGCCTCGACGGCCTGGCGTACATAGAAGGCGTCGTTGCGGATGATCCGCCGGGTCGGCTCCTCCGGCGGGATCGCCAGGCCGAACTTCGTCGCGACGACGACCTCGTCACGGTGGGCCTTGAAGAACGGGGACAGGAAACGTTCGTTCTCGCCGTCGCCGTAGGCGTCCGCCGTGTCGTAGAGGGTCACGCCGAGTTCGAGTGCGCGTTCCAGCGTGGCGCGGGCCTCGCCGGCGTCCGTGGGGCCGTACGCGAAGCTCATGCCCATGCAGCCGAGGCCCTGTACGCCGACCTCGGGGCCGCCGGTGCCCAGCGGGGCCGTCGTGAGCCTGCCGACGGTGTCGTCGTTCGTCATCGAACCCTCTCCATCTGACGGACGTCGCGGACAAGGCCCGCGTCCTGGTCCGCTTCCGCGTAGAAACTGATCTTCCGGTCGAGTACCGCGAGCGTGTCCTGGAGTTCGGCGATCCGGTCCAGGACCGCCCGGCGCGTCGATTCGAGCAGCTCGAACCGCTCGCCGTACGTGTGGTCGCCCTCGCGTACGAGTTCGGCGTACCGCACCATGTCCGCCACCGGCATACCGGTGAGCCGGAGTTTGCCGACGAGGTCGAGCCAGTCGAGGTCTCGGTTGCTGTAGCGGCGCTGGCCGGTGTGCGAGCGGTCGATGTGCGGCATCAGCCCGATGCGCTCGTACCAGCGCAGGGTGTGCGCGGTCAGCCCGGTGAAGACGACGACCTCGCTGATCGTGTAGCGGTCCTGCCCGTCCGGGCGCCGGTCCGGCTGCCGCGGACCCGCACAACTGTCGGCCGTGGCGGGGACTGCGGGGGCTGTGGGGGCATTCGTGGTGGGGTTTGGGGTCTCCAGCACCGTCATGGCCCCCACGCTAAAACCTTGGAGCGCACTCCAAGCAAGCGGATACCGCGATATTGCGGAGACTTGGCCGGTCCGGGCTCATTACCGTACGGATCATGACTCTCGTACGCCGTGCCACGCCCGAGGACGCCGGAGAGCTGCTGCGGCTGCGCCAGGTGATGATCGACTCGGTACCCGGGGCGAACACCGACGCCGGCTGGCAGTCCGCTTCACTGGCCACCGTGACCGCGAGGCTCGCCGATCCGGCCGGCGGCTTCGCCGCGTTCGTCGTCGACCATCCGGATCGGCCCGAGCGGCCCGGCTCGCTGGCCGCACTGGTCGTGGGAACCGTCGAGTACCGGATCGGGCGTGCGGGCAATCCGCACGGGCGGGTCGGGTACGTCTTCAGCGTCGCCACCGATCCGGACGCGCGCCGCCGAGGGTACGCACGGGCGTGCATGGAGGCCCTCCTCGACTGGTTCCGCGAGCGGGGTGTCCCACAGGTCGACCTGAACGCCTCCCCCGAGGCCGAGCCGCTCTACGCGTCACTTGGCTTCGTACGGAAGCCGGACCCCTCGATGCGGCTGCGGCTCTGAGCCGCTTAGGCTCGTGAGCATGTCTCTGCAGAGCCTCACCTTGATCGAGAGCTGGCCGGTTCCGAACGCCGCCACGGCCGTCGTACGGGCCGACGGCACCGTCCTCGGGACCCACGGGCCGCTCGGGCACCGCTTTTCGCTGGCCTCGGTCACCAAGCCGCTCGCCGCGTACGCCGTGCTGGTGGCGTACGAGGAGGGGGCGATCGAGCTGGACGAGCCGGCCGGGCCGCCCGGATCGACGGTCCGCCATCTCCTCGCGCACACCTCAGGGCTGGCCTTCGACGAGCACCGGGTGGCGGCGGCGCCCGGGGAGCGGCGGCTGTACTCCAACGCCGGGTTCGAGGCGCTCGGGGACCACGTGGGCAAGGCGACGGAGATGCCGTTCGCGGAGTACGCGCGCCAGGCGGTGCTCGAACCGCTGGGGATGGCGGCCACCTCCCTGGACGGCTCCCCGGCCAAGGACGGCGTCTCGACCGTCGACGATCTCGTGCGGTTCGCCGCCGAGCTGCAGGCGCCGCGGTTGCTCGATCCGCGCACGGTCGCGGAGGCGATGACCGTGCAGTACCCGGGGACGAAGGGTGTCCTTCCGGGGTACGGGCACCGGAACCCCAACGACTGGGGGCTCGGGTTCGAGATCCGGGGCGCGAAGTCGCCGCACTGGACGGGCAGTTCGTCGTCGGCGCGTACGTTCGGTCATTTCGGGCAGTCGGGTACGTTTCTGTGGGTCGATCCGGTGGTGGGGGTGGCGTGTGTCGCGCTGACCGATCGGGCGTTCGGGGCGTGGGCGGTGGAGGTGTGGCCGGAGTTCACGGATGCGGTGGTGGCGGAGGTGCGGGGCTGAGGTCCGGGGGTTCCTCGCCCCCGCCGCCCCTACCCCTCCCGTACCTGAGGGCTGCGCCCACAGACCCCCCAAGCTTCTGAACAGGCCTCGCCCTCAGTCGCCGGACGGGCTGAAACGCGCCGTCAGGCCGTCATCTCCCACAGCAACAGCTCCGCCGTCGTCACCCCGACCGCCTCCACCCCGTCCGTCGCCGTGATCCGCGCCGCGTCCCCCGGGCCCAGTTCCTCGGTGCCCAGGCGCACTTCACCCCGTACGACATGGACGTACACGTACGCCGCGTCCGGCACCGCCGTGCGCTCCCCCGCCACCAGTCGGCGTACGTGCAGCATCGCGCCCGCCTCCGGGAGCGCGTACGGCGTGGAGTCCGCGATGCCGTGGACCGTCTCGTAGGACGGGGTGCCGCCGGGGTTCAGCGGGGCCAGCCAGGTCTGGATGAAGGTCAGCGGGGTCTCCCCCTCGTTGCGCTCCACGTGGCGTACCCCCGCCGCCGCGCTCAGGCGCTGCACGTCCCCCGCGACCACCACCGTCTCGTGGCCCGTCGAGTCGCGGTGGGTGAGCGCCCCCTCCGTCACCCACGTCACGATCTCCGTGTGGCTGTGCGGGTGTTCGTCGAAGCCGGCGCCGGGCGCGAGGCGTTCCTCGTTGCAGGCGATCACCGCGCCGAAGCGCAGGTTGTCCGGGTCGTAGTGGGGGCCGAACGAGAAGGCGTGCCAGGATTCGATACCGGCTGCCGGGTCGCCCCCTGGATAGCGCTCATGCGCGCGCCGTACGTCCATCACCCACACACCGTAGACCCGCCGCCGCACGCTCCCGTCCCGATAAGGCAGTCTTGTTCCGTGCCCGAACCCGAATCCCACTTCCCCGAGCCCACCGCACGCCCTGCCCACCCGCACCCCGCGACCCTGAGGCGGCTGGAGAAGTCGTCCGGGAGTCTCGCAGCGCAGGCGATCACGCGCATGGACGAGACGTTGTCGTGGTACCGGGCCATGCCCCCGGAGAACCGTTCCTGGATCGGACTGGTCGCCCAGGCCGGTATCGCGGCCTTCACCGAGTGGTTCCGGCATCCCGACGCTCCGCAGGCCATCTCCACGGACGTCTTCGGTACCGCTCCCCGCGAGCTGACCAGGGCGATCACCCTGCGCCAGACCGTCGAGATGGTCCGTACGACCATCGAGGTCATGGAGAGCGCCATCGACGAGGTGGCCGCTCCCGGTGACGAGTCCATGCTGCGTGAGGCGCTGCTCGTGTACGCCCGCGAGATCGCCTTCGCCACCGCGCAGGTGTACGCCCAGGCCGCCGAGGCACGGGGTGCCTGGGACGCCCGGCTGGAGTCGCTCGTCGTCAACGCCGTGCTCAGTGGCGAGGCCGACGAAGGGGCCGTTTCGCGTGCCGCCGCGCTCGGCTGGAACTCGCCCGACCATGTGTGCGTGGTACTGGGGACCGCGCCGGACGGTGACAGTGAGCTGACCGTCGAGGCGATCCGGCGGGCCGCCCGGCACGCCAAGCTGCAGGTGCTGACCGGGGTGCTGGGCGACCGGCTCGTCGTCATCGCGGGCGGGAACGACAACCCGCTCGCCGTCGCCAAGTCGCTGATCGGGCCTTTTGCCGCCGGGCCCGTGGTGGCGGGGCCGATCGTGCCCGACCTGCTGGCCGCCACCCGGTCCGCGCAGGCCGCCGCCGCGGGACTCAAAGCGTGTTCCGCCTGGCAGGACGCACCGCGCCCGGTGCTGTCGGACGATCTCCTTCCGGAACGCGCGATCGCCGGTGACCCCGGGGCGCGCGAGCAGTTGGTGGAGGAGATCTACAGACCGCTGGAGGAGGCCGGGTCCGCGCTTCTCGAGACCCTCGCCGTCTATCTCGAACAGGCGAGCAGTCTGGAGGGCGCGGCACGAATGCTCTTCGTTCACCCCAACACCGTGCGCTACCGGCTTCGACGTGTGACTGACGTCACCGGATGGTCTCCTTCAGATGTACGATCCGCATTCACACTGCGGATCGCGCTGATCCTGGGGCGCCTGGCCGACGGGGATCTCCAGCCCTAGGGTTTTGTCGGGGGCCTACAAAACCCCCTGCTGTTCTTCGTCCCTGTCCCCACGGGCGGCCGTGCCCGTACCCAAGAGAGAGTGTGAGAGTGCTCGTACTCGTCGCTCCCGGCCAAGGCGCCCAGACGCCCGGCTTCCTGACTCCCTGGCTCGAACTGCCCGGTGCCGCCGAGCGCGTCGCCGCGTGGTCCGACGCCATCGGGCTCGACCTCGTCCACTACGGCACCGAGGCCGACGCCGACGCGATCCGTGACACCGCGGTGGCCCAGCCGCTGCTGGTCGCGGCAGGGATACTGTCGGCCTCGGCACTGGGTGCCATCGACGGTGACTTCACTCCGGGTGCGGTCGCCGGCCACAGTGTCGGCGAGATCACCGCCGCCGCCTTCGCGGGCGTGCTCGACGACACGGCCGCCCTGACCCTCGTACGCAGGCGCGGTCTGGCCATGGCCGAGGCCGCCGCCGTCACGAAGACCGGCATGGCGGCCCTCCTCGGGGGTGACCCCGAGGTGACCGTCGCGCATCTGGAGAAGCTGGGACTGACTCCGGCGAACGTGAACGGCGCCGGGCAGATCGTCGCCGCCGGTACGGCCGAGCAGATCGAAGCCCTCGTGGAGGACAAGCCCGAAGGGGTGCGCAAGGTCGTCAAGCTGCAGGTGGCCGGTGCTTTCCACACGCACCACATGGCTCCTGCCGTCGACGCCCTCGCCGCTGCCGCCGCGTCGCTGACGCCCGGCGACCCGAAGATCACGTACGTCTCGAACAAGGACGGGCAGACGGTCTCGGACGGCTCCGAGGTGCTTGCCCGGCTGGTCGGGCAGGTCGCCAACCCGGTGCGCTGGGACCTGTGCATGGAAACGTTCAAGACCCTGGGCGTGACCGCGTTCGTCGAGGTGTGCCCGGGTGGCACCCTCACCGGTCTCGCCAAGCGCGCGCTGCCCGGCGTGAAGACCCTGGCCCTGAAGACCCCCGCCGACCTCGACGCCGCTCGTGAGCTCATCGCCGAGTCGCTGACCTCGACCTCTGCCGCCGACGCGGCGGGCGCCTGAAAGGAGCCCCGAGCAATGTCGAAGATCAAGCCCAGTAAGGGTGCCCCGTACGCGCGCATCCTGGGCGTGGGCGGTTACCGGCCGGTCCGGGTCGTGCCCAACGACGTGATCCTGGAGACGATCGACTCGTCCGACGAATGGATCCGCTCCCGCTCCGGCATCGAGACCCGGCACTGGGCCTCCGCCGAGGAGACCGTCGCCGCGATGTCCCTGGAGGCGTCCGGCAAGGCGATCGCCGACGCGGGGATCACCGCCGCGCAGATCAGCGGTGTGATCGTCTCGACCGTCTCGCACTTCAAGCAGACCCCGGCCGTGGCCACCGAGATCGCCGACAGGCTCGGCACCGCCAAGGCCGCCGCGTTCGACATCTCGGCGGGCTGCGCGGGCTTCGGCTACGGCCTGACGCTGGCCAAGGGCATGATCGTCGAAGGTTCGGCGGAGTACGTACTTGTCATCGGCGTCGAGCGGCTGTCCGACCTGACCGACCTGGAGGACCGGGCGACCGCCTTCCTGTTCGGTGACGGCGCGGGCGCGGTCGTCGTCGGTCCGTCCCAGGAACCGCACATCGGTCCGACCGTGTGGGGCTCCGAGGGCGACAAGTCGGACACCATCAAGCAGACCGTTCCGTGGAACGAGTACGACAGTTCCGGCAAGTTTCCTGCGATCACGCAGGAGGGCCAGGCGGTGTTCCGCTGGGCCGTGTTCGAGATGGCGAAGGTCGCACAGCAGGCGCTGGACGCGGCCGGGATCACCCCGGACGACCTGGACGTCTTCATTCCCCACCAGGCCAACGAGCGGATCATCGACTCGATGGTGAAGACACTGAAACTGCCGGAGCACGTCACGGTCGCGCGCGACGTGCGCACCACCGGCAACACGTCGGCCGCCTCGATCCCGCTCGCTATGGAGCGGCTCCTGGCGACCGGCGAGGCGAAGAGCGGCGACACCGCGCTCGTCATCGGCTTCGGGGCGGGTCTCGTGTACGCCGCGACGGTCGTTACCCTCCCCTAGGCACCCCGCACCGGATCCTCGGAACCGGGACGGGGGAACACCGCCAACCCTCTCTGAACAGAAGACAAGAAGGAGCGCCTGCCATGGCCGCCACTCAGGAAGAGATCGTCGCCGGTCTCGCCGACATCGTGAACGAGATCGCCGGCATCCCGGTTGAGGACGTCCAGCTGGACAAGTCCTTCACCGACGACCTGGACGTCGACTCGCTGTCCATGGTCGAGGTCGTCGTCGCCGCCGAAGAGCGCTTCGACGTCAAGATCCCCGACGAGGACGTCAAGAACCTCAAGACGGTCGGCGACGCGACCGCGTACATCCTCAAGAACCAGGACTGATCGCAGGGACTGGTCCCTCGGCCGGTCCCCCAGCCCCGCCACCCGGCGGTGGCGCCGTTCTCCCCGCCTACGCGGGGGTTGTCCTCCCGTATCCGTTGGAGAAGGAATTCCCGTGAGCCCGACCAATCGCACCGTGGTCGTCACCGGTATCGGCGCAACCACACCGCTGGGTGGCGACGCGGCCTCTACCTGGGAGGGTCTGGTCGCCGGCAGGTCCGGTGTCCGTGCCCTGGAGCAGGAGTGGGCGGCCGAGCAGGCCGTCCGTATCGCCGCGCAGATCGCCGTGGAACCGTCCGAGGTCATTCCACGGCCCCAGGCCCGCCGTCTGGACCGGTCGGCGCAGTTCGCGCTGATCGCCGCCAAGGAGGCGTGGGCCGACGCGGGCTTCACCGACCGGGCGGGCGAGGGCGAGGGCCCTGCCGTCGACCCCGACCGGCTCGGTGCCGTCATCGCCTCGGGCATCGGCGGAGTGACGACTCTGCTCGACCAGTACGACGTGATGAAGGAGAAGGGCGTACGCCGCGTCTCCCCGCACACCGTGCCGATGCTGATGCCCAACAGCCCCTCCGCCAACGTGGGCCTGCTCGTCGGCGCCCGCGCCGGTGTGCACACCCCGGTCTCCGCCTGCGCGTCGGGCGCCGAGGCCATCGGGTACGCCATCGAGATGATCCGTACCGGCCGCGCCGACGTCGTCATCGCCGGTGGCACGGAGGCGGCCATCCATCCGCTGCCCATCGCCGCGTTCGGCAACATGATGGCGATGTCCAAGAACAACGAGAACCCGCAGGGCGCGTCCCGTCCGTACGACACGGGCCGCGACGGCTTCGTGATGGGCGAGGGCTCCGGCGTGATCGTCCTGGAGTCCGCCGAGCACGCCGCGGCGCGCGGTGCGCGTGTCTACGCGGAGGCGGTCGGCCAGGGTATTTCGGCCGACGGTCACGACATCGTGCAGCCTGAGCCGGAGGGGCGCGGTATTTCGGCGGCTCTGCGGAATCTGCTGGCGAACAACGATCTGGACGCCGCGGAGATCGTGCACGTCAACGCGCACGCGACCTCGACGCCCGCGGGTGACGTGGCCGAACTGAAGGCGCTGCGCAATGTGTTCGGCGACGACGTGGACCACATGGCCGTCTCCGCGACCAAGTCGATGACCGGGCACCTGCTCGGTGGCGCGGGCGGTGTCGAGACGGTCGCGACTGTGCTCGCGCTGTATCACCGGGTCGCTCCGCCGACCATCAACGTCGAGAACCTCGACGCCGAGGCCGACGCGGACATCGTGCGCGGTGAGGCTCGTAAGCTGCCGGTCGACGGGCGTATCGCCGCGCTCAACGACTCGTTCGGGTTCGGTGGGCACAACGTGGTGCTGGCGTTCAGGACCTTCCCCTGCGCCTGAACCGGCGCCGCTCTCGCGGAGGCGGTTGCTCGCCGTGGGGGTTCCTCGATTGATGGTTGCGGTGTTCGTCGCTTGAACACCGCAACCGGTACGTACGGAGAAGGCCCACCCGGTGGCACCGGGTGGGCCTTCTCCGTACGTACCGTCAGACCACCTGGTGGAGCCATCGCACCGGGGCGCCATCGCCCGCGTATCTGAATGACTCCAGTTCGTCGTCCCAGGGCTTGCCCAAAAGCTTGGCCAGTTCGGCTTCCAGGTCCGTCTCGCCCCGCTGGGAACGGGTCAGGGCGGCGCGGAGGCGGTCCTCGGGGATGAGGATGTCGCCGTGGATGCCGGTGACGGCGTGGTAGATGCCGAGCTCGGGGGTGCAGCTGTAGCGCTCGCCCTCCGCGGTGGCGCAGGGTTCCGCCGTGACCTCGAAGCGCAGCAACTGCCAGCCGCGCAGGGCCGACGCGAGCTTGGAAGCGGTGCCGACCTGGCCTTTCCAGGAGAACTCGGAGCGCCAGGTGCCCGGTGCGGCGGGCTGGCGGATCCAGTCGAGGCTGACGCGCGTGCCGAGGACTCCGGCGACGGCCCACTCGACGTGCGGGCACAGCGCGCGCGGCGCGGAGTGCACGTACAGAACTCCACGTGTCGTCACTGGGACCTCCGGACAGAGCGGGACATCTTGCGAACTGGCTGAGCGGCGGCGGCAGGGCAGCCACGTTGATGGCGAGGCTACCGTGCGGCGGCGCGAGGAGTGTGACGTACCGTCGGTCCCGATGCCATGAAACGCCCGCCATTCACCCAGGGGGACGCTTGTACGGGTGTGCGACGTTGCGATGTGTGGGGCATTAGTTGTTTTCGGTTCGGGAACTTTCGTGCGTTGTTATGGGCGAGAGCCATTGCAGGCTGATCGAGGGGGACCCAGGGGATGCGGAATCGAAGTCACCGTTCGCGGGCCGTCGCCGCCGTCGCGTCGGCGGCCCTGCTGGGCGTCGCCGGCTGCGACGCCGCCGGTGGCGGCTCCCCGGCTCCGGACGGCACGCGGGCGAAGGCGAAGCCGTCGGCGACCGCGCCGCCCGCCTGGGACAGCAGCCCGGCCTCCCTGGTCGCTGTGGGCGACTCCATCACGCGCGGCTTCGACGCCTGCTCGGTGCTGTCCGACTGCCCGGAGGCGTCCTGGGCGACCGGCACCGCCACGGACGTGAACAGTCTGGCCGTGCGGCTGCTGGGGGTGTCCGGGGCTGCTCGGCGAAGCTGGAACTACGCCGTCACCGGCTCCCTGATGGACGATCTGCCCGCCCAGATGACGAAGGCCGCCGTCCGGAAGCCCGCACTGGTGACCGTGATGACGGGGGCCAACGACGCGTGCCGGGCGTCGGTGGCGGAGATGACGTCGGTGGCCGGCTTCCGGGCGTCGTTCGAGGAGGCGCTGCGGACCCTGCGTACGGCAGCGCCCAGGAGCCAGGTGTACGTGGCGAGCGTGCCGGATCTGAAGCGGCTCTGGTCGCAGGGGCGGACCAACGAGACGGGCAAGGCGGTGTGGAAGCTGGGGCTCTGCCAGTCGATGCTGGCCGACCCGGACGCGGTCGACGCGGCGGCGACCGCGCGGCGGGACGAGGTGCGGGACCGGGTGGAGGCGTACAACTCGGTGCTGGAGGAGGTGTGCGCCACGGACCGGCTGTGCCGGTTCGACGGGGGCGCGGTCTTCGACTACGACTTCGGGACGCGGCAGCTGAGCCCCTGGGACTGGTTCCATCCGAGCCGGAACGGTCAGGCTCGGCTGGCCGAGATCGCGTACCGCGGGGTCACGGGCAAGAAGGCGGTGACCTAGGGTTTTCCGCATGGCCCACACGAACGAACTCTTCGGCACACTTCCCGACGGCACCCCCGTCCACCGCTGGACGCTGGAGCGGGCCGGGGTCCGGGTGCGGGTGCTGACGTACGGGGGGATCGTGCAGTCGGCCGAGGTCCCGGACCGGGACGGGCGGCTTGTGGACGTGGTGCTGGGGTTCCCGGACGTGGCCGGGTATCTGGCGCACCCGGAGCCGTACTTCGGTGCGCTGGTGGGCCGGTACGCGAACCGCATCGCGGGCGGCGCCTTTGCGCTGGACGGGCGGACGTACGCACTGGCGCGGAACAACGCGCCCAACTCCCTGCATGGTGGCGTCCACGGTTTCGACAAGCGGGTGTGGGACGCGGAGCCCGTCGAGCACGGGGTGCGGCTGTCCCGGGTGAGCCCGGACGGTGAGGAGGGGTTCCCGGGGCGTCTGGAGGTCTCGGCGACGTACACGCTGGACGCGGACGGGGCGCTGCGGATCGCGTACGAGGCGGTCACGGACGCGCCGACGGTGGTCAACCTGACGAACCACACCTACTGGAACCTGTCCGGCCCGGCCTCCGGCAGCGCGGCCGGGCACGCCCTGCGCATCGACGCCTCGCGGTACAACCCGGTGGACGCGGACCGGATCCCGACCGGCGTCGAGCTGGTGACGGACTCCCACTTCGACTTCCGTACGGAACGGAAGGTGGGTGCCGAGTACGACCACAACTTCGTCCTCGACAAGGGACGGACGGCGGATCCGGTGGCGGTCGCCGAGTTGTACGACCCCGCGTCGGGGCGCGTCCTGACCGTGGCGACGACCGAGCCCGGCCTGCAGCTCTACACCGCCGACCACCTGGGCGAGCCGTTCGGGCCCGTGCACGGCGTCGCGCTGGAGACCCAGCACTTCCCCGACTCACCGAACCGGCCCGAGTTCCCGAGCACGGAGCTGCGGCCAGGTGACACGTTCCGCTCGGAGACGCTGTACGGATTCGGCGTACGGGGCTGAGCAGCGCGGCGCCGAGGGGCGGAGCGGAGGCCCGGGAATCAGCCGCAGGGCCCGAGGCACGGAGCCCAGCCGCGAAGCCGAACCGTGGCGCCGAGGGGCGGGGCCGAGGCCCGGGAATCAG